>CAYYLA010000119.1:2499-8891 GCA_964441785.1 uncultured Candidatus Cloacimonadota bacterium
ATATCACGGGCTTTTATAACCTGCTCATTCTGGACTTCATGCCCGTTATCTTTTTGGGTTCTTGAATAATCCAGAACATCTATGGTTATTTGAATACTCACCCATACGAATACGACAACCAGGGCACATCTCTTTCATTGATGGAATAGCAAGTGAGAAATGAGTGAAAGCATAATCATATCCGGCAAAAATGGCAACAGCAAGGAGGTAGATATACACGGCATGCCAATAGCGAGGTTTTTGTTTTTTACGAATCATAGCCCGTTGAGTCATCTGGCGTCTAACCGTTAGAGGCCAGTTATAGAAGAGGTCGAAGACCCAATGCTCAGGAAGAGCACCACGTTCACCAAATACAGGTATGATATGGATAGCTTCGGTAGCCCAATGACCAGCCATAAAACGTGCCAGAGCTGGATAATGATAGGTCATTTGAATGGGGAAAGCGAGATAGCCGATATATTTGAAAAAACCGAGGAATACGGCGATATTATAATTTTTAAAATCTCTTTCTTTGATTACCAGATAGAGCACGTATAGTCCACGAACCAATGAACCGGGTGAGATAGGAATAATCTGGAAAAGGGCGATAATACCTACACCAATGCCCCAGGCTTGAGCTCGTGGCATTTCTGGATGGGTATAAACATAAATCAAGGCAATCATCACAGACACAACCTGGGTTACGGGTACAGTGCAGATGTGAACGGCCAGGCTTTTCAGATATTTTTGAATATAGGGTTCGTTAATCTGGCCTTCAATAACAGCTGAATCTTCATCACTGAGCATGTGTTTTTTTTTGCCTTCAGCAAGCATCTCTCTAAGCCATTCATCGCGCAGATTTCCATCAAAGTAGAGCATGATGGGTCGAACAAAAATAAAATGGAATCGTTGTTTAAAATACTCTTTATCAGAGAGGAATTTGTGTAAGCCTGCTGGAAGAATTGAGAGCAGGTAGTGGGGTAACATCAATGTTGGTTTATTGCTGAGCTTTGTGAATTTATCATCAGTTATACGATCCTGCCTGTGCCAGCGGATTAGGCATTCTATGGCAAGCCCTGATATCGCTTTTCTCAGATAGAAGAAATTACTTATTAAGCCAAGATAATGTTGTCGCCAGGCTTTATGGAAGGTGAATTTTGTTAATCCTTTACCAATAAATGGAATGAAGTTTAATAGATAAAAGAGGAAAATCAGGATAGGTTTATTGGAAAGGAATTTTTCTGCATTATCATCGGCAAGATTTTGTACCTTCCAGCCTTGTAATGAATTATGCAGGATATTTTTCCAGAGGAAGGGACTGAAGAAAATTTTGATGTGATTATGGGTAATATCGAGGAGTGAATTACGGTAGATTTTGTCTGCTTCTTTCAGCTCTTCAAAAGCACCTTCAAGATCAGAAAAATCTGATTTATGTTGTGTTATGAATTGCTCCATCTTTTTCAGGTTACCTCGATCAAATTGGACCAGGCTTCCCCGGAAAATTCCTTGAAAAATTAAACCAAAATCTCCGGGACTCATAGGAAGGAAGGGCAGCAGTGCCAAGCCTGCTCTAAAATCAACTGCTGTTAATCCACCGTATGGCTCATCTGTTTTTGCATTGGTTCTTCTTAAACAGTTGGGTTGGCTTTTCAGGGTCGACCATTTATATTGACGTGCAAATTCATGAGCACCAACTTCATGCAGGAGGTCGACAAAATCATTCATGAACCGGTATTTCTGAAGGAATTCGGGGCTTTGGATAGCAGCGGGATCAGTATCGGGATTTTTCAACCAGGTATGCTGGCAGTTAATGCGATCGTTAACTTCAAGTAGCCAGGTTCGTCCCTCGATCCATTCACTTATTTCTCCACAACTTCCAAGGTTATTGTCAACGAGGGTAGCGTAGATATCGACGACGGTCTGTTGGGATCCAAACTTCACCCCGGCAGCTCTGCGGATAAATTTTTGCCACAGTGCACCGGCTCGGGATGCTGTAGGGTTTACCTGTAACTGGAAGGGACCCTGGAATCCTATCCAATAAAGGAGATCACGGAAAATGCGTGAGAATCCCGAAGGTGGGATCAGGATCTTCATAGCGTAGCGCTGGTTCAGAGCAAGTTCGGGAACTGCAGAGGGGTTATCGATAGAGAGTATTTCAATCTGATAAACCTGGCCAGCAAAACCACCTCCAACAAATTTTACTATCTTCAATTCTATATCTGCTTGCTGTGAAGTGATAACCGATCTAATTGTATAGTTGATGATTGAATCGGGTTCGTATCTACCGGTTCTGATAGATCTGTGCAGTTTCAGCTTGGAAAATTTCTCAATTAATCCTTTATAAAGAATATTTTCCGGAAATTTCATTAAACCATCCTTAGTTTATTAATTACTTATTATAATTTAATACATTGCAACATATTAAATAACAACAATTTATGCTATGATAATCTAAGCGATTGTGATTTTTTTATCTAATATTCTGCATCAAAAGATTAGAAATTATCAAGCATATCGAAAAGATATTACTTGCAATTCTCAATCTCAATGTACAGAACAACATAGCGAAAAAATCCATAAAAAATCACTCAGATTTGGATAAAATTAAAAATTTTGGAAGCCCATGAGTCAAGTATTTTTCTCTGTAAAACAATAATCGTGAGATTTTATGAAACTATAGTGTAGATTGACGTTCAGATTACCGTGTAGGGTTGATCTCTGTCCGTTTGACAGGATGATTGTCCCGATTAATTTAAAATAATTGATAAAGGCAATATCTGTTATATATTGCAAATTATAAAGATAATGGGTGTAGATAACAAACAGATTGACATTTATCTGCAGCTGTTAATGTAAGCAAAAAAAGGAATGAGGGTGTAAGGATATTAGAGGTAGAATAAGGGCTTTATTTTGGGAAAGTGATGAGAAACGGATTCGTACAATAGCGATATTGGTTTCCATAATAATACATCTGGTTTTGATCTATTTCTGGGGTTATCTGGATACCAGTGAGAAGCAGATGAAGGCATTACAGCAGGAGATGGCTGAGATGCGGAAGAAGCAGGACAAGCGTCTGGAATTCCAATTGATAGAGACACCTGATATTGCTGAGGAAGAGATTGCTGAGGAGGAGACGGATCTGGCATCGGATAAAAACATGAAAGCTGCAGATGTCTCTGATGAGCAATTGGATATAGGAGCACCTTTTTCCGAGGGGCAGATAGACTGGGAGGCGTTTGCCGGTGATAACCAGCAAATGCAATCCGATGTGAGCAAACCGGTTGAGATACAGCAGGAAGATGTTAAGAGTGAGGAGCATGAGTTATCCAACCTTGAAAAAAAACAGGCTAAAGAGACGGAAATAGAGCCGCAGAATATGGCTGCAAGTGAGCCAACGAAGCTTCAGAAATTGTTGTTTAATAATGTGAAAACCCGTGCTTTGGAGGAGGGTGGATTGTCTTTTAACACCTATGCCTGGGATTATGCGCCCTATATGTTGGCGTTGAAGCGGGAGATTGAGTCGCATCTTGATTTGCCCTATGCATTTACCCATATGGGGATGATAGGTGGTGATGTATTGATCGGGTTTGTGGTTAATCGTGACGGGACATTGGTGGCCAATGTGATAGTGGATACCAATGCCCATGAATCGTTGCAGCAGGCCAGTAAGATATCGATAGATAAGTCGTTTCCTTTTCTTCCATTACCCGAGGATTTTCCTGAGGAGAGGTTGGAAGTAAAGGCGCGATTCAGATATATAAATAGACGAGAATAAGGAAGAGCAATGGATTTTTTAGTATTTTTGGATAAGGGTGGCGTATTGATGTATCCACTGTTATTGTGTTCACTGGTATCGTTGTGGGTATTTGTGGAGAAGATAATAACTTTGGCAAGAAGGCGAGTGATTAAGCCGGAGATAGTGGATGTAATAGAGAATATTCAGGATCCAAAGGATATCCCTTTGGCGTTATCGATCTGCGAGAAGAACAAGGGCGTGTTTTCTAATATCATAAAGGTGGGATTGGAGAACATGAATTTGCCACACAATGAGTTGAAGCAGGAGCTGGAGAATCAGGGACGGCAGGAGATACGTAAGTTGGAACGTGGTATGGTAATTTTGGAGACAATTGCTGCGATAACACCTATTTTGGGTCTTTTAGGGACGGTTATTGGAATGATCAAGGTATTCAATGTAATTGCCTTGGAGGGAGTTGGCAGTGCAACCATGTTATCAGGTGGGATATCGGAAGCGTTGATAACAACGGCAACTGGTTTATCGATAGGGATACCGACGCTGGTGTTTTACAATTATTTCACTCAGAAAGCGGAGAGTCTGATACTTGATATTGAGAAGATCTCCAACGAGTTTTTAAAGAAGTTGAAGGGATTTCAGGATATAGGTGGGGGCAATGAAGCTTCTTGATAAGCGACGTAAGAAGATATCGATCAATATAACCTCATTAATTGATGTAGTATTATTGTTATTGATTTTCTTTATGTTAACCACGACCTTCAGTGAGCAACCGGGATTAAAGTTGGATCTACCAGAGACCAAAAGTTTTGCGACTGAGAAATTGGATGAATTGCGATTGATGATCGCTGAGGATGAAACCTTAATATTGGGTGATGAAGAGGTGACACTGGATAATCTCAAGCAGGAATTAGAGTTAAGCATCGGGAAGATGGATGAGAAGACGTTGGTGTTAAAAGCGGATAAAAAGGTTTCACATGGTAAGGTAGTAACCATAATGGATATAGCGAAAGAGGTTGGATTCGAGAAATTGGTTATAGCTTCTAAGGCAGATTATTAGAGGATATCGGGAAGATTATTGGAAAAGAGACCTGAGGCAGGAATTAATGTATAGCCTGCTTTTTTTGCATCATCCACAAATCGTTTAAGGTATTCCAGTTGTTTTTTTGTATTGCAATGGGTAATAACCATCTGTTTATCGTGTTTTTCAAACTGTTTACTTAGTCTGGTCAGTTTATCTTTATAGCGTGTTTCATTAAGGGTTTGATTATCGAGGAACATGCTGTTTTCAAAGGTTGGGATCATCATCTCTCTGGCGATATCGTAAGCAACGGAATTCTGGCTGGTACGGCTATCGAGGAAGTAGAGATTTTTTTTCTGAATTTCTTCTAAAACAATTCGCATAACATCAGGGTCTGAGGTAACAAGTGATCCCATGTGATTATTAGCTCCCACGCATAGCGGAAGGGCTTTGAAATATTTCTGCATCTGATTTCTAATTTCACGCTCTTTCATGTGGATATAAATGGCATCTGGTCCTGGGTTGTGGTGCGGATAATCAATTGGTTCCATGGGCATGTGAATCATGGTTTCATGACCATATTCAACTGCTTTTCCCATCACATGTTTCGAGTATTGTTCAAAGGGAAGGATCGAGAAGGTAACATTTTTATCCAGATCGAGAAATTCTTGTAGATGATCACTGTTGAAGTATCCAAAATCATCGACGATAATAGCCAGTTCTTTTTTCTTTTGAGTTAGATTACTGGATTTTGTGTAAACCAGGGTAATGAGGTATTTATTGCCTTGAGAATCCTCAATATCCATGATCTGTCGTTGTCCATTATAGATCTCTTCGGCAGAGATGATTTTTCCTTTAGCTGTTTCAATTTTACCTGTCAAAATGAGGTTGGCAAAGTTTAAATCCATCCGACTTTTATCGATAGAAATCTTGTAACGTTTAACGCCATCTTTTTCGTAGGATCTCAGGTTTTTTGGTTCAACTCCCAGGAGATTAATGGCATCATCTATTGCTTTAGAGAGGTCGATAATCTCGATAGCTGTAGAGTCCTCTAACGCCTGATTGGTGTTAATTAGATTGGTGGGAGCTTTGGGTAGAGAGATTTTATAACCATATGCAAATAATAGAAATATGGCTGTTATGAGGAATGCGATTATAATGAATGGTAATACGGATTTACTATTTTTTTTTGCTTTTTTTTTTCTCTTTTTTGTTCGTTTATTTTGTGTTTTTTTTACTGCCATTAATAACCTCACATCTGTTCATAAGTTTTTTGAGAAGGATCTGAGTCAAGTAATAATTCAGTCTTTTTTTTGAGATGAGATTATAACTATATTCAACGGAATTGTTCCAGTAAACTGGATGGAATTTCTTTGCTGTCGCTCATGGAATATACTTACTGCGAGGGGCGAGAGGCGGAGGAAAAAGAGCTGCCACGAAGTCACCAAGACACAAAGAGTTAAGAAAAAAGAAAAAGAATCCTCCTTCGCCAAGGCTATGGAGGATCTGCGAAAAGGAAAAAAGTTACCGCAAAGGCGCGTAAGGCGCAAAGAAGCAAGGATTAAGAATAAGGGTGAAAGGATGTGATATTGAGCGATTGTTTGTGAATTATTCAGATTAACACCGTACTTTAGTGCGGTG
>CAYYLA010000120.1:0-6152 GCA_964441785.1 uncultured Candidatus Cloacimonadota bacterium
AATAATTGGGTTGCCAAACCCGCTGAAGATAACTGCATTAATCACTGGATTTTTATCAGAAAACCCAGCCTTTTTATCCATTAATAGAATATCCTTAATTTTTGTTGGATCGATAGAAATATTGATCCCCTGGGGAAGCTCAAACATATCCATAAAAGCCTCCATCCTGTTCCGAGATTCATCATCGAGAAGTTTGAGTTTACTACTCAACCCAATGGCCATCCTCATCCCCACTGCCACGGCTTGACCATGTGAAATTTTGTAATGTGTAAGCGCTTCCAGAACATGACCGAAAGTATGACCCAGATTCAAAAATCTTCGGTTAGATTTATCTCTGATATCACCATTTACAAAGTGCAATTTCACATTAATAGCTTCTACGATAAGTGTTTTGCTGATATTCTGATTCGATTCCTTCATCAAATCAAAGAGTATATCCGGTTTTAGCAAGGCAGCTTTAACGCACTCGGACCAGCCATTATTGATCTCTGCAGTGGGAAGTGATTGCAGAAAATCGAGATAGATGAGAATCTTCTCAGCCGGATAAAATGTACCGATATTGTTTTTGATTCCATTAAAATTCAATCCGGTTTTACCACCAATAGAAGCGTCTATCATTCCGACAAATGTTGTTGGCATAAGCCATAATCGGCATCCTCGCATGTAAGTTGCCGCGCAGAATCCAACCAAATCAGTAGTAATACCACCGCCAATTGCCAAAACAATTGAACTGCGGTTGATTCGTCTCTCCTGGAAAAATCTGTAAATCTTCTCTGTTGAAGCTAGATTTTTCACATCTTCGCTGGTGGATATTGCAAGAATTCTCTCCTCTGGCAACCATGAGTATAGGAGATCAGCATACTTATCCAATATAGTGTTATCAACTACAGCAATGACCTGTTCATCAAATAAGTCAAGCATATCAGAATTTATAAATTCAATCTGAGAATGTAATTTATCCATTAGTGACCTTCCTGCGAGCAAGATCTTTCATTTGATCAAAAAAACCTGTTTTAAAGAACAGAAATCCTGCAACCAGTAACAAAATCAGTTTATAGATCAAAAGATTTAATTCAGCAAAGGATGTATTTATCAAATTAACAAGAAAAAGAACAGCAATAATACTAAAAGAGTAGAGACAGTTAAATTTAGCAGATGATATTCTGTTAGCTCCCTGCAGAGTAAAAAGATAGATGGCCAGATAAGAAATAACCGAGGACAAACCTGCAGCCCAGATACCATATTTTGGAATAAAAAGATAATTTAGTAGAATATTAAAAATAGCACCAGATGTAGCAACAATAGCTATTCGAATTGATCTTCGGCTATTATAAAAAGGTATATTAACAATATGTAAAGCACCGTGGAGAAACATTGAGATCAAACCAAAAATAACAAATTTCAAAGCATCATTATAGGATGAGTCAATGAAAATCGCGAAAATCTCTTTCATAAACCGGAGCCAACCAACTGCCAGCAGTCCACCAATAATCCTGTCATATTTATGTACCTGGTTATAATTCTCATCAGCATGTTTCTCTTTGGATATCCTCATTGCATAGGGATAATAGATAATGCTCAGCAGAGATGTGGCAAAGCCGATAGACTTACCAATACGATAGGCAACTGTATATATTCCAACATCATACATGCTACCGGGAGAGAACCAGGTAAGCATGTATCGGTCGGAGATTCTTAAAGCAAGAAAAGCGATCGTTCCAGGCAACATGGGGATGCTGAATCGCAAAATCTCTTTCAACAGTTTTATCGAGAATCGTCCACGTTCCTGGGCATCTAATGCAGGGATAATCTTGAAAACCACAATCACAGAAGCCAGAAGAGCAGACACAAGCGAGGCTATGAACATGTATTGAATGATTGCGGTAATAGAGAAACGATCAATAAAGTATCCGACAAGAATCAGGATCAGGAACAGAATATTTTTCACTGCTCCCAACACAGCATACTGCCAGGATTTTTCCATCACATTGAGCAGGGTGAGTGTAATGCTGTAGAAAACATCAAAGAAAATTATACAAGCAACATAAACGAATAACTGGTCCCACATAGCATCTTTTAAAACCAGCCGGGCCAATCCGTTTTTCTCTAGTACTACAAGTAACGAAAGAATAATTCCAACGACGAAAAGTGTATAATAGATAGATTTTATCAAAGAACTTTTATAGAGGTTAGACTTCTCTTTATGAAAAAACGGATAAACAGCTTGAGGCAATCCAAGAAAATAAAATAGCGTTATAAAGCTGATAAATATGGTGATATTGCCGTAAAGAGCAAAATCTTCAGGTATCATTTTTCTGGTAAAGAGTGGTAGAAATAGAACCAGAAGAATCTTGTTGAAGGTGGAGCCTGAGATATAGTGCAAACTTTTCCTGAGAAATCCACCTTTCTTAAGAAGCTCGGTCATTTACATCAAATCCTTATACATGACCAGGGTTTTCTCGGCAATTCTATCCCAGATGAAATGCTCTACTATATGAACACTCAAGGAAGAATTTCTGGGTTTGTTAAGACTATTCTCAATGGATTGTTTAATAGAGTCCACCGAATCAGGATTACAATAATCCGCATAATTTTCGAAATACTCTTTAGTACCACCTCGTGGAGTAATGACCACATTTGCTCCAGCTAATCCAGCTTCTAAAGCTGCTCTTCCCGGGGTTTCGTATCGTGTGGGCAACGCAAAAACCTTACAGGCACTATATGCTGATGCCAATAAGGGATCATCATGTTTTATCCAGGGTATATGGATAATATTCCTCGCATTACTGATGATATCTTTACAACGTTCTCCATCTGCGGTTTTTAGAATATCGGCAACTACAACAACAGTCGAATCAATCCTGCTCAACGCCCGTAACATATTAACACCATTCTTTCTAATCGAACCAAGATGACCAACGTTAAGCACAAAATCCTTCACACCGTACTGTTTGATAAACAGGTCTGGATCGCCATCGGTAAATCGCTTTTCAACACCGTTGTGAATCGTCATCATAAGCGAATCTTTGATATCGAAAACATCCTTTAATAGTTGTCCCTCTTCATCAGTATTAGGCAATACTTTCAAGGCGTTTTTACATACCTCACCAGTAAGAAAATAATCAGAATAACTTCGTTTAAAAATTGGATGTAACAAACGTTCCAAAGCCAGGTAGGATCGAATCTTCTTCGCATTATGATTGCTGAAAAAGATTGGATTCACCACATATTTTGCACCATAGGTCTTTAAATTTAGGGCTAATGGATAGGTGCTGAGACTGGCATTAAACAGATGAACCAGCGTATCTTCATCCAAGTTGAGATTTCTATCCCAGTAATCAAAAAAATCTACATCTACGCCTAATTTCGCCAGGGAGTCCTTCATCATCAAAACCTTGTAGGTTGGACCACCACGATTGAGGAACAGTGACTGATAACTTGCTAAAAGAATTTTCATTGTTTTAATTTTCCTTTGAAGGATTCAAAATTGTATAACATATTTCGCCAACAGAATGATCTAGCTTTCTCTACAGCATGCATATATTGAGCATCGTCCATATTCCATTGAAGCTCATCAAGTTTAAACGTACCATTGCTCTCTAATCTGGCATTTTTCCTGTTTGATACAACCAGAATTGGATTCGTTGTATTGTTGGAGATAACAGATATAGTTCCATCTTGAAACTCAACCTCGTAATTAGTCTGCATCCTGATCTTCCACCACTTAGCATATTCACCCATAGTAATACTCTGCAATTTCCGTTGTTTCACATATCGAAAAATCCGCTGCAGCAAATCATGGCATCGCTTATGTGGGTGATAGTAGATTACAACAGGCACATTAGCACTGAGTTTTAAATCTATCAATTCTTTAAAATAATTAAAGATCTGATCCGGTTTATAGTGCGACCGAATTAAGCGACCTATACTTATTGGATGGATAGGGATCTGCAAAACAGAGGAACGATTATCCGAAACAATTGGATAAGAAGGCAGATTATCGTAATCCCAACCAAATTCTGAGGAGTAAACAAAACCCTTTTCCTGCAGTACACGATTGAGGCTATTATTCCATTCTCCATAAGGTGCTGCAAAACCCTGCGCTTCAATTCCGGCAGAGCTCAATGCATCCAATCCTGCACTTATATTACTGAGATTTGATTTATAATCGGGAAAGACCAAGTGCCGCTTACAATGTAAACCTATCTCCTGATCTTCCATTGTCCCATACAGATCACTAAGCATTGACTTATCGGCTGTATCGACAAACCAGGTGCCTTTGATATCATTCTCCCGTAGTAGATTATAGAGATCTCGTGCATCCTTACTAGAGCAGAAATCGGTGTCAATTCTGAAGATAAAATTCCTTTGATTTCCCATGTTATAAGATAGATGGCAATATGGTAGATTCATAAAATCAGCCAGATAGCGCAAAGCATTGACAAAGACCTGCCTGATCGTCCCCTTAGACACCTTTGCAACGCGTTCCGATGGCAGTTCATCAGTTGTATCATAGAATTGTTTACGCTTGACTTTACTACTACTAATCAATTTATCAAGATCGTATGGTAGTGATACTATCAATCCTTCTTCCAGCTGTTTTTTTTGGATGAAAAGGCCTTTATCAACCCAGTCAACTTTGGTTGTATCTGCCAGATAAATATAGTCATAGATATCAAGAAGACAGTTGTTTTGCATAATATTAAGATTATCAGGATGTAACCATTTCACAGAGATTTTTGCTGTTTTCACTTTGATGATAGTATCAAGAAATTGAGTTGAAGTCAATACAGTACCACCCTGTTTCACAAAATCAATCAATCGATCGCGTTCGATCATGGGGAGCTTTTCATTTACGATAATGGTGGAAAAATAATCCAGCGAGATATTATTCCATTTCACACAATCCCAGGGTACCATTTCCTGATTAAGCAACTCCACTAAAACTGGAGTTGGTTTTAAAATACCAATCCTGATTTTCATAAAGACTCCATGAGTTCTTTGATTCTCACTGCTCGCTTAGGGGTTGAAAACAGTTCAATAATTCTGTCCCTTCCTCGTTCATCAAGGTTGGACAGGATAGCTTGATCAATCGCTTTCTCAGCAGCATTGATATCTCCAACACTGCATAAAAAGCCACAATCACCTATTGCTTTTGGTATCCCATTTATATTGGATCCCACCGGAATACATCCACACATCATTGCTTCACACAAAGCATTAGGCAATCCTTCTCTAATAGATAACTGACAATATACTTTCGCCTTTTGATATTCCTTTAAAAGATCATTGAATTCCATTCGTTCTTCGATTACCAGATTGTCTCCACCCAACTCATAAAGCCAGGGATGAAAATCTTTATTAACTCCAACTATCTTAAATATCCAATCTGGAAAACCTTTTGATAATCTGGCAAATAGTGGAAGATTTTTTATAAAAGCCGTCCGTTTTGTTTCTGTTAATGCAACGGTAAGTATCACTTTCTCCTTGTTTAGCATAATTGGGAATCTGGTTGGATCATAATTCGTTGGCAAAATCTCAAAATTATTACCTTTTACCTCCAGTTTATTAAGAGCATCTTCCCGCAAAGATTCATCAACAAAAAGAACTTTATCTGCATTATTGAAAATATATTCCACTCGTTTAATGGCAGATTTCGAACGTAATGCACCATAATTTAGGGATGGAATCCAGGTAGTTTCGTATCCTCCTACAACAATGATACTTTTACGTCGCAAATGTTTAGAAATCCAAACTGTAAGATAAGCTCTAATATCTGCAAACCAGCAGAAGGCTATATCAGAACGTGATAAGCCCAATAAAATTCTGAATAAAATCAATATGATACCAAAACCCTTGGAATCCATGCTAAGTTCAGGTCGTGAAACATTATACGATTTATCAAGCAGTTCAAAATCCCGGTTTACAAAGCTTGTTTTGTAAGCAGAGACAAAGAGAATTTTTTTACGTTTCATGTTAACGGATAAGAGCTATTTTTCCACGTTCGGATGTACCATCGGGAGCAGTTACAACGTAAAGATATATCCCGGAGGAGCATTCAGTTCCAGCCTGGTTGTTACCATCCCAGCTGAATTGTTCAAAAATATTCTTATCTAGTTCTATAATGAGCTCACCGGCCAGATCATAGATGA
>CAYYLA010000120.1:6162-8886 GCA_964441785.1 uncultured Candidatus Cloacimonadota bacterium
GAGGCATGGTTAACTCATCCTTATGCTCTATTCTGATAACATCACCTTTTCCAGGATAAAATGGATTGGGATATGCTACAACATCATTTAATTTTGTCTCGTCGTTATTCTCTGCAGTAATACCTATTTCAACGGAATTCAAGCCATCATTAGTGCCTATATAAAGTGTTCCGGTAAATTCATCATAGGCGAAATCAGTGATAATATTTGATGCTAAGGGTGAATTATCCATATTATAATTTGAGAAGGTTTCGTTACTCAAATCATAAACAGAGATACCGTTATCATTGGTTCCAATCCAGATACGATCAAAAGGATCCACAAAGAGAGCAGTTGGATAGGTTGGATAAGATCCGTAAATTCGTTCCTGTCCCTCTATATACCAAAATTCCGGGGTTGCTTCATCAAACCATTGATTGTTATACCAGGTTTTCTTCTTAATAATTGTACCGTACTTATTCCAGAGATATTGACCATTGACATTGAAATAATTGCTCCAGCCATAGGAATATAAACCATTAGCGGAAGCGACCCAGATCTCTTCTCTGTCATCTACGTGACTGGCAGTGATTGCGTAAATAGGACCGGGGTTAAGATCGTTAAAAGGTGTAAACTGCCAATAAGAACCATTATCATAAGGGAAGGAGGTATTATTCCAGATGCGCAATCCAGTGTAATTACCGCCAAAATAGATAGCATCTTCACCGGGATAGACGCAGAATGGATCATTGAGATCATCAACAGATTCGTAGAGTTCAAAGGATCCAAGATGCTCGAAACTGTTGGCATCCAACACTGAGATTCCACCTGTAGATCCTCCATAACACGTGATCCACATATGCTGGTTATCATCCTCATGCATAAAGGTGATAGCATCATTTCTCAGGGAATTGGAATTATCCAGATAAGTCCAGTCATCTGTTTCCTGATCATAAACGCCGATCCCATCAAACCAGCCATAAGGGTTATCTGCAATATACCAGGCACCCATCCAGATTCTGTTTTGATTATCCACTTCCAGTGAGTAGATATTATCACTGTGAAGTGGTGAATAATCGCTGATAAAATTGTTCCAGTTTTCCCCATCAAAAGAGGATACACCAGCAGTCCCTTTTGGTAAAGCGGGATTTGATGATGAAGGCAGGTAACCATTGCAGGCCCAGAGCTTTCCATCGTGATCTACCTCTATTTCCTTGATTAATGATGCAACGATAGAATTTGGTTTATGACATGTCCAGCTATCATCGTCCAATATGAAAAAACCATCACCCCAGGTTAAGGCAACAATTCTGCCATCTTCCAATGTATCAAACTTCATTATTTCTGTAGTTGGAACTGGTAAATCTTCTGCCATCCAAGCTGTCTCTTCTCCATTTGCACTTATACGAATAACAGCTGTATCGGATGAATCTACAATTGCGATTAAATCATCATTCCAAACACCCTGACTAAACCAGATTGCATCATCATTATCGAGATAAACCGGATAAACGCTGGCATATTCGCCAAAGTAATTTTCGTTATAAATTGTCCAATCGGTCAGAGCTGGAAAATTCATCAAAGCCATCCCACCTGTAGTACCCACAAGCAGTTTATTGCCCCGGGTTGATAAAGAAGTAATATGGGAAGCCGGCAATTGAGAGTTATCTGCGTTCATCTGATGCCAGCCGTTTAGAACTGACAACGAATCAACGTGGATATAATCCAATCCTTCTTTTGATCCGCAGATAATATAACCATTGTCAGAGAGAGTCAACGATGTTAAAATATTATCAGATAGACCATTATCGGTGTTATAATTACCAATCAACACAGGGAAGGGAAACTCCTCGTCATCAACAAAAACACTGAGACCATTAAAAGTAGCAACAATCAATAGCGAATCGTTATGAATAATATCTCTGACGCTGTTAGAAGCCAGTCCCAGAATTTCTGTAAGTGGCATCACAAATTCATCATCCAAGGTACGATTAATTCCCTTATTTTTTGATCCAACCGAGATTATTCCTGAGATTTCATTATAATCGACACTGGTAAGGTCGTTTGATAAATACCCATCAATAATTGTATTGGTAGATACGAAATCTTCTGTGGTTAAATCGTAAGTCAACAATCCACCCCAGGTTGCAAAAACAAGCTGATCATCGATCTGTTCCATATCGTAAATGTGGGTTGTATTGGTATAGATTTTCCAATTTCGCTGTCCCATCAAAACAGAAGAAAGCATAAGTGCGATAACTACGATTAGTAGCTTTTTCATTTCCAAAACTCCTTTTTAAGCATCTGATACAATGATATAAAAATTATAATTACGAATGTAGTAAGAATGGCAAGAAGAATCTTTTTTGATGTAATCGAGAATCCAATCGCTATCAAACCAAAAAGAATAGTTACAAAGTAACTGATCAGAGCAATCGATTTTTGTGATAATCCAAGAGCAAGTAATTTATGATGAAGATGCTCTTTATCAGCCCGAAATATATTATGTTTCCTTTTTACACTGCGATAGATTGCGATGCTGGTATTAGTAATGTGAATAAACAGGGCAATAATAGGAATCAAAAGAGTCATTGCTGCAATTCCTTTGAATTCGCCGGTCCCCAGAATCGCCAAAGAAGCGACATTTAATCCCAGAAATAGTGAGCCGGTATCACCCATGAATATTTTGGCAGGATAGAAATTGATGCGCAGAAAAGCAGCTGTACTACCGATCATAGCAAGAGC
>CAYYLA010000121.1:0-4283 GCA_964441785.1 uncultured Candidatus Cloacimonadota bacterium
AAATATTATTGTAACAGTACTCTTGAGATATTGAGTACTATCCAACCAATTACTGAAGCTGTATAAATCACAAAAAAATCTTTCAAGTCAGGTTTTCCGCAAACACTGTGTTCTAACGAAATCTTTCTGATTACTCTTATTGCCCTGATAATCTCTGCAACCAACCAAAATATCATTGTACTTAATATCATGAATATTCCATCATCAGATGTTTCATCAAAATTAGGTCCAAGAATCTTTGGAAGAATATAGATCAAAAATCCATACAAAACATAATAAATTACTACATATTTCAGGACATTATAGTAATTATTTATATAGAGAAAATACTTTAAATTCCGATTGATCATTTTAATAGTTTTATCAGGTAATTGCATTCCAACCTTATCTTTAATGCATTGCAAAAATTCAAAATTACGTTCTATGTTAACTAAAGGTACATGCATATCTCTATCTGAGGTCACAATTCTAATGCGACGAAAATCTATATCAATTATATTAGACAATTTCACGCTTATTGATTTCTTTGCTGAAACATAACAGATATAATCATCACCTATCTCGATGTATTGATCTTTTTTGCGCTTTTGTACATAGAGAATAACTAATGCCATCAACCAGAAAAAGATACAAAGCGTTAGAACTCCCAACCGATTTTGATTCAATTCACTGATCTCTATAGAATTGATTTTTCTACTGAAGAAAAATGACACCATAATTGGCAGTGCGTGGATAAGAGACAATGATAGCATAGTATAGTAAGCTAACATTAAGTGATTAAATGTTTTAAATCTTTTCATCCAACCTCTATGATTATTTATAAACAAGTCTTGTAAGCAAATCCAACAATAACCCTAAACTTTTTATCCCGACTCGGGTTAAAATCCACATATCATACAGAAAAATTAATCATCACCCGACTCGGGTTAATATTTCATATTTATTCAACAACAATAATCGGTAATCTTCTGGCGTTTGTTACTGTTGCCTCTGCCTCCTTGGGTAGAGTGGCAATTCCTTCAAATCCTGAGCTTTCAATATAATCTTTTACAATCTCTATCAACTCCAATGGTTCTATAGCTGCAATTTTGCGCACTGAATCCAATCCCGCCTCATAATATAGCTGAGCCCGAACAGATCTCACCGCAAAAATGCGGGTAATATCTGAAAGTTTTGTCACCTTTATAATCTCTTCAATTGACACTGAAATTCTTCTAGCCAATTGTTTTCTTTCTTTTTGATTTCTACTGTGTAGTAACATTTGATTATTCGTTTTTATACCGGCTTTTTCCAATTTCTTTAATGTATCAGATGAAATCTGGAGCGTATTAAGCTTAACCGGTGGTGTGTATTTATAGCCAAGCTGACAAATGAATCCAGCCATTTCATCGTAACCAATAAATTTATAATATCTAGCTAAATCTTCAGAATGATAAATTGTTACGATTTGGGTTGTCTGAATAAACAAAAAATTTTCCAAAATTTCTTTAGAAATATTCTTCAGTTCTGCATCATTTTTGTTCAGATATCTTTCCAATATGGAGACTGATTTAATTATCCTTCTAATACGACTTTCCCGATAATTCAGTGTTTTTAAATAATCTCTGAAATCATTATCTTTCACAGATCCCCCTCAATGTTATATTTTGATAATCTTATAACTTAGGTGTCAAGCTAAGATGTTTTATTCAACCCGAGTCGGGTTTACTTATGTTCTTTGATAAAAACAAAGAAGATTAACCCGACTCGGGTAATAGGAGTTTCTTACGTTCACCTATAAATCCCTATACCACAAGATATTACAAATAAACGCGACCAACTTGATTTACTTTACTAACAATGTAATTTATTGTTAATATTGTAGTTACAGACAATATCGTCAACCGGAGTCGGGTTAGTGGATTAAGAGAAAATAATTTGACTAATATCTGCAGGATTTAATCAATATCTCAAATTATTATCGGAGGGCCCATGTTTAATAAAAGAAGTTTTTGGATTATTTTTTCTATCTTAGTTATAGTAAGTATACTATTTTTGACAAAGTATTTTCCCGAGGTTATGACCTTTATCAACCTCGACATCAAAATGGACAGACATGAAGCGCTGGAGAGTGCTTCCCAACTTGCTGAACAGTTTGATCTCGGACCGGAAGAATATGAATCGGCTGCTCTATTTTCCAATGATGATATGACACAAATCTATATCGAATTAGAGGCAGGAGGTGTTGAACGATTTACAGAGATGCTTAAGGGAGATCTCTACAAACCATATACATGGGATGTTCGTCATTATGCTGAAAATAAAACTAATGAGGTCTCATTCTATTTTACTCCAACCGGAGAACCTTATGGGTTTATCGAAAAACTTCCAGACACGCTGGAGAGACCTTCAGTTGATGAGAATACCGCCTTAGATCTGGCAGAGGAATTTGCGACAGAGCATTGGGCGATAGATTTTTCGAACTACAACCTGGTTGAAACCAAAAAACATGAGGCAATCAGTGGTCGTATTGATCATACCTTTGTTTATGAACGCCCACAGATGATCGAAGAAGCTCGTTATCGTCTGCAGATTACTGTTGCTGGTAACAAGGTCAGCAAAATACTTCATTACATGAAAATCCCCGAAAGTTTTATGCGCAAATATCAGGAGATGCGTTCTGCTAACAACACAATCGCCATGGCTGGTCAAATCGGTATGCTTTTGCTTTACGGTATCGGTGGTATTTTAATCGGTATTTTTTTATTAATGCGAGCAGGTTGGATACGTTGGAAAGAAGCTATCATATTTGCGGCCATAATAGCCATTCTAGGCATCTTAGCCAGTCTTAATTATCTTCCAATGTATTGGAACTGGTACGACACTGCACTTTCTAAAAGTTCTTTCATTTTCAATCAGATCGTACAGATGTTCATGTCAGGATTAACTGATTTTATCCTTTTAGCCTTAACCTTTATTGCAGCAGAAGGATTAACACGCAAAGCTTTTCCACAACATTCAAATTTCTGGTCTATTTGGAAAAAAGGCAGTGCTAATTCTACCCGAACACTTGGCAATACAATTGCAGGATATTATGTCGCTGTGCTATCACTTGTGTTTATTGTAACCTTCTATTACATTACAACTAAATACTTCCATTGGTGGAATCCGGCTTCACTAGCAGTCAGTCCTAATGCACTGGCTACACCTCTACCCTGGTTGCCGGCTATAGCCAATGCTTTCCATGCCGGATTCTGGGAAGAAGCCTTGTTTAGAGCTGTTCCACTAGCAGGAGCAGCCCTCATTGGTGATAAAATTGGTAAACGAAAGCTCTGCATTGGCATTGCCTTAGTAATTCAAGCGTTAATCTTTGGAGCAGGACATGCAAACTATGCTGCACAACCTGCCTATGCCCGTCTTGTTGAGTTGATAATCCCTTCTCTTTATTTTGCTTTTCTCTATCTGAGATTTGGTCTTTTCACTGGTGCATTAATGCATTTTGTATTTGATGCTATTTTGATGTCCATGCCAATCTGGGTTAGTTCTGGTTCAACGGTTTGGATAAGTAGAATTCTCTTCTTGATTCTCTTCTTTTTACCATTGATTATCGTTTTTTTACGACGCCTTCAAACAGGTAAGTGGGTAACTCTTTCTGATACATTCAAAAACATCTCATGGCTCGTACCCGAGAGAAAACAGAAGATTAAAGAACAGATTATAGAACAACATTATAATATCAAAAAATCAGCTTTGATTGGCTTATCAATCCTTGGACTATTGGGATTTCTGTTCTGGATTACAAATGCTACGATTGATGACACAACCACACCTCTTCCAGTGGATAAAGCTCAAGCTATTGAGATAGCAAAAGAAACCCTGGCATTACAGGATATCGACGTTACTAAGGAATGGAAAATCCTGGCCTTACCGATTAACAGTTTGACCAATGAAGACAGATTACTATGGGAACAACTTGGTAAAGAAGCCTATCTAGAACAACAACTAACATACCTTGAACCAACTCATTGGAATATTCGTTTTGCCAGATTCACCGGAGACGTTGCGGATCGTGCAGAAGAGTATAGTGTTCGCATTGATGGACGTGGAAAAATTATCGGCTTCCGACACACACTACCCGAAAGTTTCAGTGGATCATCTTTATCAAAAGAAGAAGCTACAGAAATGGCTGTAGACAACCTTACAAAATTCTTTAGTATCGACCGATCCAATTTGACCGAAAAATCAGCATCTCCATCAAAATTGATCTGGGCAATGGCACCTTCACTGAAGGATTTCATGGTCCA
>CAYYLA010000121.1:4293-8827 GCA_964441785.1 uncultured Candidatus Cloacimonadota bacterium
GCATTTCATCTTCACTGACACAACAATTTCTTCTCTGGAAACAGGAGAATTACGTTATCAAATTAAAATAAGTGGCGACAAACCAATGTCCATCAGAAAATTCCTTTATGTTCCAGAAGATTGGTCTCGTGACTACGAAAGCAGAAGCAGAACACCAAAAGTTGTTTCAGGTTTGATGGGAACAATCAATATTCTGATTTTGGTTGCAATCACAGTTTTAGCAATCATCAGTTGGAGTCGAAAACATTTTAACAGGGCTGGATTCGTAATTGTCTTACTGTTTGGATTGCTCATATACAGTTTCAAGGTTATCAATGGATTCCCACTTCAAATTGCGAACTTCACGACTAGTCAACCCTGGAAAAACCAGCTGACAATGATCTTTTCAAGCGGAATAATTCGCACTATCATTTCCACCATGTTTATAAGTTTCATAGCAGGATGGGCAACCTATGGTAAAGCTATCAAAGGCAGAAAAGGTACATTACTTATCCATTCAATCGCCTGGGCATTTATCTTTATTGGCATCAAAACATTTGTAACAATGATTGTTCCGCAGATTCAACCAATCAAAACCAGCGTCGCTTCTCCTGGAACAAGTCTGCCAATTTTTGATAATGTCCTTGTTGTTATAACTTCATTTTTGACACAGACAGCGGTTCTACTTGCATTTGTTAAGACACTCAATCTTCTTAATACAAGTAAAACAGGTAGAAATTTATCACTCCCAATTATCATTTTAGTCTCTTTGCTCTATTTTGGACAAACACAGCTACAGCTCTTCAATGGTGCGTTTCTGATTGGCTGGATTGTCTCATCTCTTTCGGTATCATTGCTTGCTTTTATCGCTTACAAACAACTGTTAAGATATGATATATCCGCTGTCGTCATAATCAGTTTCACAATCTCCATTCTTCCTAAGTTGAAATGGAGTATGTCAGGAAATTATCCGCATCAATTTATTGGGATTTTGATTGGTATACTGGTATCTATTCCAATAGCTTTACTGATTAAGGGATATGTAAAAAAATAAATCAATAACATAGCAGGTTTCGCTACACCAGCGAGGCCTGCTTTTTTTATCCAACCTTTTTATTTCTTCTCATGAAGCTGAAAATCTGTCTTATCCAACCTCTTTTTACAGCTTCTATATGATTATTACGAACCATTGGCAGAATAAGTTTGAGGGGTAACAATTCTGCAACAGTACTTTGAATTTCCTTAACTTTGAATTGATCCTCCCAACGTGTTTTAATTGAGATGGACGACAATTTTGATGTTACAGTGAAGGTATCACCTTTTTTCCAGACAAGGTTCAAATCAAGAGGTTTCAACGTTTGGAGGATTAAATCAGATGGTTTGTTCATCCCGGAAAACAGTATTGCCAGAAGTCTGGGGTTATCCTCATTATCTTTAATATTCTGCAAATTGGATAAAGCAAAGACAATATCCAACCTTGTTGAAGGAACTATGAGCAACAGATTACCCCTTTTCTCCTGAAATATTGTGATAAATTCTTCCAGGGTAGAAGCGCCTACAAGAAAATCATCAATCACCTTATTCTTATTCTCGATTTCCGAAGAAAAATCAGGTTTTAACTCATTAATAACCTGCCCTAAGGTTGGATTGCTCAAGATGGGAGAATGCGGAATAACAGCGAGTAATTTAACTTTTTTCCGGTTACAGTATTTCTTCAGATATCGGGTTACCTTATCTATCTTGGATGGAATTACTTTATTGGCAATAACCCCGATTACGTTAACACCCCTACTCCGAAAATATGTCAGGTTGAGATCAAGTTGATCGATAGTACTGCCAATACCGCCCTTAACCACAATAATCACATCCGAATCAAGCAGAGCAGCTACATCAGCATTGGATTTGTCTATCACAGCACCAACACCGGCATGGCCGGTTCCCTCAATAATCATGTAATCTTTATCTTTAGCTAATTGGCGATAGCTGTTGACGATGTCAGCACCGATATCTGGTTTGATGAGCTTATCAAGATACTCCTCAGTATATCCCCTTTTTACAACAACCGGATTCATTAAGGTTGGATTATCATCAAACTGAAAAACCTTGTTCATCAGAATAACATCCTCTTCCAACTTGCCCCATTGAGATGGTAGCCAGCGCTGTCCAACCGGTTTCATAAAACCAACCTTCTTCCCCATCCTGGTTAACCTGTCTATCAACGCTAACGATATGGTAGATTTTCCTGCATCCTTAGCCACTGCTGCTATGTAAATATTCTTTGCCATTAATTTCTCCTGAAAATCTTCAAAATTTATTCATATTCTCGATATCCAATATTTCTATCAAAATATGATTTCCAGACAACACTCTCTCATTTCATTTATAATTTATTACAAATTTAGAAAGATCTGAAAGCAACTGAATCAGATTCATGATATTTTAAGGCTGAATCGTGGCAAGTGCAAAAAAAAATCCGTTCCCGGCAGGAACGGAAGGAGGATCTAATGAGAAGAATTTCTTGATTATTAGCTAATTCATAATTTCTTCTTCATACAGACAATATATGATACTGTTTATATGTTAACTACGTATAAAGATTATGTAAATTTCTTCATAATTATCACAGCATCTGTTGATTATCGCTTCACCTATCAGCTTAATCTGTCGACCCTAATCTATTACTATTAAACGCTTTGAGGTGGTTTGATCAGATTCAAGATTGATAAAATAGACCCCGGAATTTACCGATCGATTATGCTGATCACGACAATCCCAGTTTAGATTGTAATCCCCGGTTGGATATCTACCAAAATCTTTGATTAACTGACCCCTGGTATTATAGATTTTCAATCGTCCTGAATTATTTTCTTTCACCGAAAACTGAATTGATAATTGTGATTTTCTATTGGTGCCAGTTTTATAAAATGGATTTGGATAGCATGAGATTGCTGAAATAGATTGAATCTCATCTTCACTGGAGTCAACACCGCTATTACAGATCTCATAAGAATAACTAAGGCTGGAGTCATTGGGATTACTTATGGCCAGGATAATCCTGCTATACCCATCAGTTAAGACGGGTAAATTGATCGTCAACGAATCACTTACAACCCAGGTTTCCACAATAGAAGGATCCTCTTCTGTACTCTCTTGAATTACCGCCAAAGCAGCAGGTTGGCTGAAATTTATATCGAGAGTCAGATCATTCTCATCAGGCAAAACCCTGATATATTCACCAGCCCAGGGATTTAGTGAGTAAGCATTATCAGCAGGAAATACAGCATGTATTGCAACCGGTTGAAAGGTTGGTAACTCAAGGGCTTCATAGCTATAGACATCGTCATATATACCAGATTCATCAAGGTAATTAGCGATAATCCAATTATTAAAAATTGAGGTAAAAGGAATTTGATAACCATGCAGAATCAGCTGATTTGTTATGCTATCCAGAGAATTTTCTGGATCCGCTACAATATCAGAGATGAGATTGCCATTCTCAAATTTCTCTTCCAAATAAGTAAAAAAGAGCATAGTTTTGACATAATCAGCAAACTGTTGATCCCAGGAATTCAGCGAATTATCAGTTTGAGTATTGAAGCTCACAATTGGATCGGGTACACCAAATTTTACCATAGCAAGTTCCGACATCCCCTCATTGAGCCAGATCTCTTCATCGAGATCGTAACCCCAGTGAATCAAGTGCTGAAGTTCATGAGCCAGGACAGAGATACGAATAGGTTCCACAGGATCCAGTGGATGGCAGGTCATATAAATCATTTCACATTCATTACTATGCCCGGGAGGATCCATCAATTGAGCTTCAGCTTCTGTAACCTGGTTATAGGAGCTGAAATATCCATCAAAGCTGGTTCCCTGAAATGAGCCCAAGGCAGAATAGTAAACAATCAATTTAGGATCATTGTCCAACTCATCAGGCAATTCCCCAAACAATTCGATATCCATCTCTACTGCGCCATATTCATTAGAAGCCATTGTTTCATATTCCAGATAATTAAGAACCAATTGCACATCCGATTGATCCATGTGATATTCCCACTCTTCATCATCTACAAAGATATAACAATGGTCCCCAACAGCCCTGCAAGTAGCCGAACTCTGCACCCAGGAAGGAGGCATAACATTAAGATTCCAACGCCAGAAAACCTTTTGATCACCTACCTCATAATCCCTCAAATCACGACTATTTTTTACACGTAGATGAAGTTCACTATCCATTACTCTTTGCGATTCTAAATTAAGATGATGTTGAAATGCTGAGAAATCATCATAGGCATTTAAAACAAGAAAAGAAACACAAAATATAACAACGATTACCATATTTTTTTTCATATCACGCTCCTTAATAGAACACTTCTTTCAACATGTTATTTGTCAATGTATAATAGAGAGGTTTTGTAATATCAAATCAATATTTTCACGATTAAGTGGCATCTAATTTGAGCCTTCACTAAGCTGTTGTACATAGAAATTCTCGAAAAAATATTTAGGAATTAATGTTAAACAATCCGTCTTTTATTTAGACAATGATTCGAAA
>CAYYLA010000122.1:0-8753 GCA_964441785.1 uncultured Candidatus Cloacimonadota bacterium
TGGCCGAATATCCCGGTTCCTATCCGCACCATGTTTGAACCTTCCCGGATCGCAAGGAGGTAATCGCCGGTCATCCCCATGCTGATCGTGCTGAACCGTTCACAATTCATGAAAAAATCTGTCCTGAGCTTATCAAAATATCCTTTCAGTAATTGGATCAGAACATCCCTGTCACCCGGATAAAAACTACCTGCTAACTCCGCTTTCAAGATCATAATATTTCCTTTGATCAAATAATTGTTAACCAATATAGATATTAAATTTTACTGTGTCAAAAAAAATATTAATTTGACAACCTGATAACATCAAAGGGTTTTTACTTATTAGATATCAGGAGTTAATTATGAAAAGAATAGCCATCACAACTGGTGATCCGGCAGGAATAGGCCCAGAAATCACAGAAAAAGCTTTCAGTTTCTTTCGCCCTGACCCCGAGATTGCCTATGTGATATATGGTCGTGTTGATAAGGAAGAGATTGCTGAGAAGACAGTTATCATCTCCAATATAGAAGAAGCAGATAAACCAGGATGCACATATATACTTCCATTAGAGACGAATAATATTACCATTGGCAAACCATCATTAGAATCAGGCAAAGAAGCCCTTGCTATTCTTCAACGGTGTATGGATGATCTCGCTGCGGAACATTTGGATGCCGTGGTAACTTGCCCGGTATCTAAAGAAGCAATCAGACTTTCAGATAATAGTTTTATCGGACATACCGAGTTTTTCGCCACGCATTCACAAACAGAAGATGTTATCATGTCTTTCTGGGGTGAACATTTTAACCTGGCTCTTCTCACAACTCACCTGCCAGTTTGCGAGGTATCAAAGCATCTTAATCGAAAGATAATTAAGGACAAATTACGATTAATCCATCATGAAATGGGAAAATATTCTCATAAAAACCGATTTGCCCTTCTTGGCTTTAATCCCCATGCTGGTGAAAATGGAGCATTTGGCAACGAGGATCTTATAGCAAGATCAATCCTTAAAGAATTAAAGCAGGAAGGTATTGAGATAAACGGTCCCTTCCCTGCTGACACGTTCTTCAGTGAAACTGTTGCTAATTATGATTGCATCATTTCATTCTATCATGATCAGGGCTTGATTCCTTTCAAATTATGCTCTATGGGGAAAGGCGTTAACGTTACACTGGGATTACCCTTCATTAGAACCTCTGTTGATCATGGTACAGCATACGATATAGCCGGCAAGGGAATAGCCTCGGAAACCAGTTTGATTGCCGCTATAAGTAGAGCTGAAACAATGCTGCTGAACAAAAATAAAAACAGCTCAAATCAATACAATTGGTTTGCCAATTATTATGATGATTATATGGCTCATGTAGATTATGATTCATGGGTTGAATTTATTTTAAGTAGTTTTATAAAAATCAAAAAAGAGAATCCCAAGCGTGTCCTTGAAATGGCTTGTGGTACTGCAACAATAAGTACGAAGCTTGTCCGTAAAGGTTTGAATGTAGAAGCAACGGACTTATCACCTGAGATGCTAAAAATAGCCGCTACAAAACAATTTTCACCCACATTATCCTGCCGTGATATGCTTGATCAATTACCCAGAAAATCCTATGATTTAGTTCTTCTTCTCTTTGATAGTATAAATTATCTTCCAGACAGCCACAAGATATCCCGATTATTTGAAAATGTAGCTCAGGGATTGCAAAACGGTGGACTATTTATCTTTGATATCTCAACCTTGGAGAATTGTATAGAATTTTTTGATGGCTTTGTGAATCTTGATGATAACCCTGACCATTATACGATTCATCAGAGTGATTTCAATCATGACAATCTAATTCTAACAACAAAACTGACCATGTTTGAAAAAAAAAGTTTTCATTATAAACGCCTTGATGAAACGCATAATCAGAGAATCTATTTAGTTGAAGAAATTATGGAATTGATAAATAAATCACCTTTGAAATTATTAAGTATAAATGCTATAGGACATCCAAACAATCTAATAGAATTTGATGGATTGGACAGCAGTTACACACGACTGTTTTTTACGTTGGAAAAATGAAAGAAATTAGATCAGAATATGTAGATTTCCCAGAATATCGATATATAGCTGGAGTCGATGAAGCAGGAAGAGGGCCTTTAGCAGGTCCTGTTGTAGCAGCTGCTGTTATCTTGGATCAAAACAAGACTATTGAAGGATTAAACGACTCCAAGAAGCTTTCCCCAAAAAAACGGGAAGAGCTTTTCAACATTATTCATAAAGAAGCAATTAATGTCCAGGTTGCCGTTATTTCACCATCTATTATTGATCGTGTGAATATACTTCAAGCGACAATGCAGGGTATGACAAAAGCGATCTGCCAGCTTTCTCCTGTCCCATATTTCTGTTTGATTGATGGTAATCGACTCCCTGATAATCTTGATTTTAAAGCAGAGGCCATAGTAAAAGGTGATAGTAACTATTTCGCTATTGCAGCTGCATCGATTATTGCAAAAGTTACGCGTGACAGGTTAATGGTACGCTTACACAAGGATTATCCTGTTTATAATTTTGCCAGCAACAAAGGCTATCCAACCAAAGAGCATCTCAATGCAATTAAAAAATATGGGATCACTCCACATCACAGAAAAAGTTTCAGTCCTGTAACCCAATTGACATTTAATTTTTTTGATGATTGATCGTTTTAAATTCTACAGAATAATGAATTGATTTATTTTCACTTTTAGTAATTTCTCTTATTTCTGATAGACCACGCACACCAATAAATTCCGTTGAATCCAATCCAATATAATTATCATAGAATTCTTCGGAATCTCCGTATTGATCTACTGTTTTGATATCCCACCATCCTGGCTCAACAGTCCAATATCCTGATTCTCCAGTCTCTAGAATTGAAGACAGAACATCCTGCCCCCAATAAGCAGATTCTGAAGGGGCTATATAAACCTCAGTAATATCAGGCAATCCATAATTCCTTACCTCAACAGCACCCGCATCAGCTTCAATATCGAAATATTCGGTTGAGAAGGGAAACAAATCAATGGAAGTCGTATTAGAGAACACATGATAACCAGTATAATAAAGGGATACATCTATCAAATAATTCAGCTCACCAAAAGAGATAACATCATTTTCCATGGATTGTAGATTTATTAAGTCACCATTGTTAACATTGAACCAGATATCTGCATTTGTTTCATTATCAACAACAAGAATGGTTGCATTTTCACTTATGGTAAACGTTATAGTTTGTCCGTTAAAAATTGCCACCTGCGAGGATTCCTCATCGCCCTGATCATCTCTATAGGTAAGAAAAGCTATACCATTGTTAACCGTAAAGATCTCATCATGATCATCCCAACTAAAAAGCAATTCATCACCAGGTAACAATAAGCGCTCTTCGTAAGGTCCCAAACTGCCATCATCAACTGTTAAATAAACATTGAAACTGGTAAGATTCTGAACCAGAAGAAAAGCATCATCATTATTATTCAACCCTGATCCGGTTATTCTACAACCAACTATAAGCAGTAGAACCATCATCACTGTTAATTTTATATATCTCATTTTATCCTCATAATTAATTTACCATCGCAACTGAATTCAGGCAAATATTCATTAGGAATCATGACAAGAAAAAAACCGGACTGACAAATAATCAGACCGGTTTTTATTAAAAAAATATTTAACTAGTTTGAGAATCTCATTTCAAATTTTGTTCCGAAATAAGTTCTTGCACCTTCTGTTTCTCCACCCATATCATCAGCATAATCAACCATACCGATTTCAGGAACGATCCAAACATTATCAGCAAGAGTTATCTTTGTTTGAACAAATAAAGAGCTCTTTGTATCAGCTTCAGAATCATCTACATCATATTCTTGAGATAAGAATCCAAAACCTGCAGTAAGTTTTGCTTTGTCATTGATTTGATAACCAACTTGACCATAACCACCTGTTGTAATTACATTAACAACATCTTCGCCATCAAATCCTGCCATATAAGCGCAACCAGCAATACCATAATCTCCAGCATTCTGTCCATAGTTGAACTGTCCAGCTACATCAAATTTGTCTTGAGCATACTTAGCTGTTAATGAAAATACAATTGCTGTTACAGCTTGATCATTACCTTCACCAGCAAAATCTTCGTTATAATTTGACATATTGATACCAAAACTTGGATGAACATAGATACCATTATCTTTATATCTGTAACCAAGATTGATTTTTGGAAGAAGTGCATCTACTCCACCTGTTCCAATATTCTGAGGATCAGATTTCTTAGGATCCATAAAACTTACATAAGCATTACTGAATTTGAATGTTAATTGTGGAAGACGACCATCATAGAAAAGGCCTGTTCCAATAAATCCATTGTCACCATCTATTGTCTGGCATGAAAATTCATTTAATCCTGTCCAAGTTTGTCCAATTAATATTGAGAATTTTTCAAACTTGTATTCACCATAAAGATGTCTGAGATTAACATTTGAAGAAGAGATTCCAAATTCTGTTCCTAATACATAATTATCAGCAGTATATTTTGCGCCAAAACGGCTACAGCCATAAAGTGAATAATCAAAATTTGTTCTAGCTTCTTCACTACCGGTATAATCTTCGTCTAACATTTCATACCACCAGCCAGTTCTAACATGAGCATAGAAATTCAACTCAGCAAATACACTTGTGATTAATAATAATCCTAAAACCAATAATACTACTTTTTTCATTTTCTACATCCTCCTTTTTTTACTCTGATTGATTAAATCTTTTCGATTCTATCAAACTCTATTTCCTGAGACATTAACAGATCTTTCGCTCTCTCACTATCTCGAAAATTAATCTGAACACAATAACCACAATCAGAGCTGAACTGACGTGGCACAGACACTAATTTATTGTCAACTTTTTCTTCTTTTAAAAGGTCATTCGCCCACATTGCATAATTGGTAGAGTTGAATAATATTACCGCTTTTTCCATAATTCTTCCTTATTGTTCTGCTATATTTTTCAATGCCTTAACAGCTTCATCAATCTCTGCTTCTGTATTGAAAATTGAGAATCCAAAACGCAAAGTACCCTCTGGAAAAGTTCCGATTGTTTTATGAGCCAATGGCGAGCAGTGGAGACCAGAACGGCACATAATCTGGTATTGATCAGAAAGATTCTGGGCAACTTCTGAGACTGATTTATTGGATAAATTAAATGCTACAACCCCGGAATTGGGATCTGTTTCATTTGAATAGCAGACAAAACCCGGGATATGCAATCGTGCCTCTTTAATGAAATAACGCACTAATTTCATCTTATGCTGCCAGATTGTCTCATCACCTTCATTGTAATCCAATACAAAATCTACTCCAGCCTGTAAACCACTTAGTCCTGCAACATTAAGCGTCCCACTTTCAAAACAATCCGGCAAAAAATCAGGTTGGACTTCTTTGTCAGAAAGACTTCCAGTCCCCCCCTGTTTTAAAGGCTGTAAATGCTTGTAATCAAAATCATCTGCCAAAACCATACCACCTGTTCCTGTTGGGCCATAAACACCTTTATGGCCTGCAAATCAGAGAATATCTGTCTTTTCTAGTTTTATAGTTAGAGGAACAAGACCTGCATATTGAGCACAGTTAGCAATCAGGAAAATACCTTTTGATCTACATATCGTTCCAATGTCTTGAATAGGTTGGATAGAACCAATCACATTGGATGCATGATTAATCACCAGGCATTTAGTATCTGGTCGGATAGCTTCAGCCAGCTCTTCAAGATTGATCTGACCATTGTAATCGCATTTGAGAATTGTAAGTGACACTAAACCGGATTCCTCCAATGCTTTCAATGGTCGGATTGTACTATTATGCTCCATAGATGTTGTTAATATGTGATCACCCTTTCTGGCAATCCCCTTTATGGCTAGATTAAGTGCTTCAGTAGCATTGCTGGTAAAAATAACATGCATGGGATTTTTTACCTTAAACAAAGAAGCTACTGACTTCCGAGCTTTAAATACAATCATACCAGCATCAACGGCCATTTTATGACCAGACCTACCGGGATTCGCTCCTATTTCAGTGAGATATTTGTTAATGGCTGTGATAACACGCTCCGGTTTAGGAAACGTTGTCGCAGCATTATCAAAATAAATAATATTGTTATCGTTTAACATGATAAACAGTATAATCTTCTATCTCTTCAATTGTAAAGGAACATTTTGATTTTTTCAATATTCGTGCAACATTTTCCAATGAAGCCTGGCTATCCAACAATACCTGAAAATCTTCGTTACCCTGCTTTATCTCCATATTTACCATTACCACGGGTTGAGGACATGATAATCCACGTGTATCTACTTTTTTCATTGTTCTCTCCTTATGCTTTTCTGCGTTGGATCATTGAAAATCCAATAATTAAACAAACAATTAAACCAATAATTGTTGCGTATCCACCAAATTCACCGATACCTTTTGGGCTTGAGGCAAGTGAAAAATTATGAGCTACAGCAGCACCACTAATCATGCCCAATACAAAAACTCCCGCATCAGTATCACCTTCACCACTTAAAATCAACTGTCTACCCGGGCATCCACCTGCAAGGGCAAAAGCAAGTCCCGAAAGCATCATTCCAAGAAAATTCCAGATATGTAGATTATGAGCAACAGGTTGACCTATAAAGCCCATCTTAAACTGACCCAGGATAAGATTCATGATAAGCGCGGTTATAAAAAAAGTACCAACACCGGTGAAAAGATGAAAATCTTTAACCATGATTATATCTCTCATGGATCCCATTGTACAAAAACGACTACGTTGTGCCAAAATTCCTATCACCAATCCTGCGATCAAACTAATTATTATTGGAGCATGTGCAGCACCGGGTCCTTTTGTACTGAAGAAAATTGGTTTGAATTGAAGAATCAACATAAGCAATAAAACTACCATAAATACAGGCATCACGTAACCTCCAAGTTTTTGTTTAGACGGCATTGAACGGCCTAAACTGAAACCTTTTCGGATAAAAATTGTACCCACATAGATCCCTGCTATCAAACCTAAGAGCCCAACAATAGCATTTAAATCACCACCAGCAAGACGCAAAAAAGCTCTCCATGGACATCCCAGGAACACTAAAGCTCCTATCATGGCAAAAAAGCCAAGTACGAATCGGATAATTGTCGATGACCCACCACGACTTTTGAATTCTCCTGTAAAAAATGCGACTATACTGGAGCCAAGTAAAATTCCAATTATCTCTGGTCTAATATATTGAACAACACCAGCTCGATGAAAACCTAATGCACCTGCAATATCACGCTCGAAACAGGCAATGCACAACCCCATATTTGCTGGATTGCCAAATTTCTGTAACAATGCGGCAAATACACCAATAATCAATCCCACTAAGATAATACCACTTTTAGATGAAAAATAATTCTTCATAATTTCTCCTTTTTGTTTATGAATACATCTGTAGTCTATATGGCAATCTTTCGAGAAGTATAAACCCTAATTAAGATTTAGCAAAATATAACTGTTTGAGTAAACATGTTGATTCTTTTCCCGAAAGAATTAAAAATCATCAGGTAAAACCCAAACCATTAATCATAATTTTATAACCTCATTTAAAGTTTTTCATAAAATTTTGTTTTGATTATTAGTCGTCAAGATCTTTTTGATTGTAGCGAATCACCATACTGGTTTAAATCTATAAAACAGTTAACCCGACTCGGGTTTTGCACCAAATTTAAGAAAATAATTCCATCAAAACCCGAGTCGGGTTAGAAAAATAAACATCTTTGAAAACTATCTTAATATGATATTTTTATATTTTTTTCTTGACTATTTTTATCTACTTATTGCATATTTACAACATGAAGTCTAGAAAATTATATAATAGAGTCTCAATTTTGAGACAAGAAAGGAACATTACCCGGAAGCAATTGGCTGAGATGGTTGGGGTAAACTTCCAGACTATTGGATATCTGGAAAGGGAGGAATATAATCCCAGCCTTGATCTCGCCCTGAAAATAAGTGAGGTTTTTAATCTACCGATTGAACTGATCTTTTCAGCAAAACCCTTAAAACCATTAAGCGAAGAATTAATGGATTATAAAAACCGATTAGGAGGATAGATGGATTTATTAAACAGACGAATTAACATCATCTTGAATTATGTTATGCTTGTATCAATATTGTCTTTTTTTCAGCTACTTAAATGTCAGAATTTTACTGTTTGGATGATTATATCAATGTTGGCCTCATTAATACTATTTGTAATCACATTTATTAATAGTTATAAAAAAACAGATGTCTGGCGACTAATCCATAAACCATCCAAAGATTTGGATGAACGTGAGAATCAATTTGTATTGAAAGTCACCAGGATTGCCTATGCAATTTTTACTATAATCGCAATTCTAATAATCTATATTCAGCTATTAATCAAAATTGACTGTATTAATGTAATCAACGCAGCTGGATTAATCTATTTTGCCCACATATTGCCCTGTAGTATAGCAGCCTGGAGTATGAAGCAGGTTTGATTTAAGTAATTAAAGAAATCATTCGCGACTCAACCCGAGTCGGGTTGTGTTAAAGAAAATTCGTGTTTGAGCTCGCTCAAACCCGAGTCGGGTTACCTTGGGATTTTGTGTGACTCCTAACTCATTTGAGCTAACCCTTAACCTCAACCTCAACCTCAACCTTAACCTTAACCTTAACCTTTATCTATAACCATTTGCATATCTTTAACCGCGCGATCATATAA
>CAYYLA010000123.1:0-8691 GCA_964441785.1 uncultured Candidatus Cloacimonadota bacterium
ATATGACACCTCTCTGGAACAGATCCTGGAGGAAGAACAACCTGAAAAAGATAAGGGATTGTTACTGCGCCAGGCACTTACGAGTGGTGATAATGAACCATATTATAAGGTTTTTAATGAGTATGGATATCAGTTCTTTGGTAAGATGGGTGAGTCGCTGGCCTTAGATCCGGGAGAGTATACTATTCATTACGGTTCTGGTGATGAAGGGCAGTTGATGATCAAGAAGAAGGTAGAGGTTGTACCAAGTTATAAGACAATAATTGAACCGGATTGGGGTTGTCTTCTGGTGGATGTAATGGATGAAAAGAGGAATTTTGCCAAGGTTAAGTATGAGATTTTTGATGCAGAAACGGGTGAGAGCTTTGGTTCCGATTTTCCTGCTGAAGAAGAGGTGGGAGAGCAGGAGAAGGTCTGGGTTTTGAAGCCGGGGCTCTATAAGATTACAATTAACAACGAAGCGTATAATACCTATCGCGATTTTACTACGGTGTATGTTGAAGAGAGTAAAGCCCAGAAGTTAACGATCATTGTTGATACTGATGAGGATGGAAATCCTACTGGTTTGATCGGTTCCGGTGTGGTTGATGAATCATCTCTTCAAGCTCTTGATCAGGGATTCGACTTCTATAGTGCTATTCATGGTAATGTTAATTTTAATAGTAGTAATCTTGAGGATAAAGACGAACATTCAACCACGATTACACTAAATGTTCAGATGGATAACAGTATCGATCTTGATATGGATCCATTACACTATACGATGAAAAGTTTGATTGAGCTGGGAACTAGTAAGACGACTGATACTGAATTCCGTGTTGCTGCTGATGAGTTCGATCTAAAAAATACTTTGATCTACTATTTCTTCGAAAATGTGGGACTTTATTCCAGGTTTGATGTCAATTCTCATTTCTTTGAAGGACGCTCATACAACTCGTCGAAATTCTATTATTCCAAATATAAAAAAGATGGTACACTGCATTTTGCTGATAGATATGATGACGAAGTAAAAACATCTAATTCACTTTTCCCTTTGGTTCTTAAAGAGGGCTTGGGTGTAAACCTGCGATTATTAAATCAATCCAAATCAAACCTAAGTGTAAGAGCTGGTTTTGGTTTGCGACAAGATCTTAATGATAATGTTTACGAATTGACCGATTCATACACCGATGACGATGATATTGAACATAGGATATATACTGAGAAGGAGTCTACAGATCAAACGGGTACGGAGGTTGCTCTGGTGGGTAGTTTCAGCCTTCCTTTAGGTTTGGATTACTCTTTAAATGCTGATTTCCTCTTTCCTTTTGATAAATCGGAATCGATGATTATGGAGTGGGAAAACTCATTCAATTTGAAATTGTTCAAGTATATATCACTGGATTATAAACTACAGCTTGAGAATCGTGATCCTGATGTCGGAAGTGAATATATCGCTGACACTCATACATTATTCTTAAGAATTACCTATATTTTGAGATAAATGAAATTAGAAAATGATACATTATATTTTGCTGGGGAGTTAGATAAATTCTCTGTTCCCGGATATGCTTCGAAACTGCAGAAGCTTGATCCAAATAGCATCAGGACTGTCGATTTGCGAGGTCTGCAAAGTATTGATAGTGCCGGGGTTGCCCTACTCAATCGTATCCGTGATAATCAATCGGGTTGGGGAATTGAGATAATCGGGATGTCTGGAGATATCCAGAAAGCTTTTGATACCTTTGATTATGATAGAGAAAATGTGATAATTACAGTAAAGGATGAATCTTTGCTGGAAAAAATCGGAGGCTTCTTTTACAGCTGGCTGGATTCCCTGAAGCAGGGATTATACCTCTCTGCCGATATCACCTATTGGTCTGTGGTTGGATTGTTTCGCAAGAAAGGTTCACCACGAAATGCTGTGGTAGGTCAAAGTCTACTTATTGGTGTTGACGCTTTAGGTATTATCTCGTTACTATCATTGATTCTTGGTTTGATTATTGCCTTGCAATCTGCTGCACAGTTGCGCCAGTTTGGTGCAAATATCTTTGTAGCGGATCTGATTGCTATCAGCATGGTAAGAGAGATGGGACCAATGATGACAGCGATAATTATCGCTGGTAGAAGTGGTTCAGCTATTGCCTCGGAGATTGCTACAATGAAGGTAACTGAAGAGTTAGATGCCTTAAAGATGATGGCGTTGGATCCCATTCGCTATGTAGTTGTCCCCAAATTCCACGCTATTACTATTTGTATGCCATTGCTGGTTACCATGGCCACATTAATCGGTATTGCAGGTGGTTTGATCGTTGCAGTTGTCTACCTTGATTTAAGTGTGGTTTCCTATGTTAACGAAGCTATCCAGATTTTGACATTAAAAGATGTGATGGTGGGATTATTGAAAAGTGTGCTTTTTGCCTGGGTTATTGTAATTATTGCAAGCTATTATGGCTTCAGTGTAAAAGGTGGGGCAGAAGGGGTTGGAAAGGTTACTACTAATTCTGTTGTAGCTTCGATATTCTGGGTGATTGTTCTGGACGCGATTAATAGTATTATATTTTATTTTTAATTATGGAAAAATCAATAATAGAAGTTAAAAATCTGGTAGCTAAATACAATGAGAGAACAGTGCTTGATAACATCTCTGTTGATATTCCTCGTAATAAAATTACTGTAGTTCTTGGAACCAGTGGTTGCGGTAAAACTACTTTGATAAAGAATATCTTCAGACTCTATTCCCCTTATTCTGGTTCAGTTAAAATCCTGGGAGATGAGGTTACTGATATGGATGAGGTGGAATATGAACAGGTTCTTAAAAACATTGGAATGCTCTTTCAGAACGGTGCTTTGATTAATTCCCTGTCTATTTTTGATAATATTGCAATCCCGCTCCAACAACATACCAATCTGCCCGATGACTTGATAGAGCGCATGATCAAAGTAAAATTGGATTTAGTAAACCTGGGTGATGCAATCTATCTGAAACCCTCCGAATTATCAGGTGGGATGAAGAAACGGGCCGCTTTAGCTCGGGCAATTATTATGGATCCAGAAATCCTGGTTTGTGATGAACCGTCGGCAGGTCTTGATCCTATGACCAGTGCTTCACTTGATAAATTGATTATCGATTTGAAGAATTCACTTGATATGACTATTCTTATAGTAACGCATGAGTTGGCCAGTATCCATAGAATAGCGGATAATTTGATCTTCCTTGATAACGGTTCAATGATATTTCAGGGGACGTTGCAGGAAGCAAAACGATGTAATATCCAACAAGTAAAAAACTTTTTTGAGATAGGAAAATTTGCATGAAAGAGCCACGATTCCTTTTAGCCGAAAATCTGAATAAGCTTGCTCAATATCTAAGATTTCTTGGTTATGATGCTGCTTTGATTAAATCGATAAGTTTTACCAAGAAGATCAATCTCTGTAACAAAGAGCGGCGTATATATCTAACGCGATCAAATAAAGAGGCAAAATCTAACCACAAATTTAGCAGGATACTGATAAATGGACAATTTGTGCAGGAGCAGATAAAGGAATTATCTGATTATATTGTTTTTGATGAGAAAAAAATCTTTACCAGATGCAGTAAATGCAATAGCTTACTTAATAAGATAGATCAAGAAAAGATAAAATCATTTGTGCCCCCATATATTTTTGAACATCATGATCAGTTTAGAATCTGTCGAAAATGTGGAAAAATATACTGGAAGGGTACACATTTTGATCATTTGAGTGATGAACTTAACCGATTGGTTGAAAGAAACGGAGGATAGATGAGTAAAATTTACGAACCACAAGTTGGAGTTGTTATTTCCAGTTCTTCTAATGATATCAGTATAAAAATACTTACCAAAGAAGTATATGAACAATACAAAAATCAAATTCAAGTAGGTAAATATCTTCAAGTTACAACTGCTTTAAAGGTTGTTATTGTTGTTACAATTCAAAAGATTAGAGAGGTGGTAGAGCATTATGATGATGGGGATAGAATTCATTATATTGTTGATACTCAACCAGTAGGAACAATACTTGAATCCGGTGTTTTCGAGCGTGGACATGTAGCTTCACCTATACCATCGGATACAGCACATCTTTTAGGTAAGTCTTTGATGGAGAAGATGTTTTCGCCTACTGCCAGATATAATTTCCCCTTTGGGCATCTGTCTCAGAACATTGACATCAAACTCAATCTCGATGCAAATAATTTATTTGGTAAACATATAGCAGTGGTTGGATCTACCGGATCAGGAAAATCCTGTACTGTTGCCAGAATATTACAGCAGGTTATTGGAATCGAAAACGGAGAGTACAAATACAAAGATAATCAGCGTAATGCACATATTGTGATCTTTGACCTTCACTCCGAATATGCTGCTGCCTTTGATCTGGAAGATGATTCCAGCCTCGATGGAAACAGGTTGGATGAAGAGAAGATGATAAACGTTGTTATTAAAAATACTGTGATTTTGAATAAAGAGAGACACAATCCAAATGTGGCAGATGTTACCTATGATACTCCAATTTACTTTGATATCCAGGAAGTTAGAACCTATCTGGAGAACCTTAATAATGAAGTTATTGGTAAATTGGAATGGGAGAATAAACCAAAACTTGAAGATGGTACTCTTGTTTTGAATCGTAATATCTATTTTGATAAAACTCAGATATTCTGTCATACTTCGGATGATGCTTCATCCAAAGCCGTTAAGGGTCCTTTTAACGGAGAATTTGATAAGTTTCTTCTCAATCTGGATACAAAACTCAACGATAAACGGTTGCGATTCCTCTTTAATCCCGATGAGAAAAAGAAATATACATCCAAAGATTTTAAAAGAATTATGAAGCAATTCCTGGGATATAATAATAATTCCAATGTTACCATCGTAGATCTCAGTGGTATTCCTTTTGAAGTGCTTACTATTACTGTAAGCCTGATGTCTCGTTTGATATTTGATTTCTGTTTCCATCTATCAAAACTGCAGCATATGCGGGAACGATTGAATAATGTGCCGGTTATGATCGTCTGTGAAGAGGCACATAATTATGCTCCCCGCAGCAATGAAGAGCGTTATGGGGCATCAAAGAAATCACTTGAAAAGGTTGTTAAAGAAGGTAGAAAGTATGGACTCAGTCTGATGGTTGTCAGCCAGAGACCTTCTGAGGTTTCTGAGACGATTTTCGCACAATGTAATAACTTTATAGCATTGCGTTTGACTAATACCAATGACCAGGATTATATGAAAAATCTTATTACCGATGTGTCACGTTCTGTGGCTGACGGTTTACCGAATCTAACGCCGGGAGAATTTCTGATAACTGGAGAAGCGGTGTTAATGCCTTGTGTAGCGAAAATTCCCATGCCTAATCCGGAGCCACAATCTGCCAGTGTTAAGTTCTATGATGAGTGGTCTGATGAGTGGAGAAATGTCGATTTTGATAATGTGATTAAGCGTTGGCGTAAGGAACAGGTAAAATTTACAGATGATTCAGAAGATAGTGAAGATGATGGACTTCCAGGGGATTCCTTGAGGGATTTTTTCAGTAATTAATATCAATATTTATTTTTTTTGATAATTAAACACTGCATCTTTAAGGTGCAGTGTTTTTTTTATAATGAGAATTTAATCTCACTGAAGGCTTCGTGGAAGTTTTGTAACTGTGCTTCTTTAAGATAAAATTCCTGTTTGAATGGGGTAACATTACGAATAGATGGAGGCATCTCTATATAGCGACACTCTGTGATTTCAACGATCTTTTTAGCAAGTTTCTGTCCCCAGTTGGGTTTTACTTTGTTATTAATGGGAGCTGGATTAATAATCAAGAGACCTGTCTTACTCTCCTTTATCTGTCTGGCATTTTTAATAACAAGTTGGTAGGCCGGTTCATCCAGCATATTATCGTAACCACCCTTTATCGGTTCAGGAAAACAATCTGAGATCAAAAGGATCATATTCTTCATACCAGGTTGTTTGAATCGCTGCATGGAGAATGTTTGTAAAGCCAGCTCGATACCTTTACCAAGCGGGGTTAACCCTTCTACATCAAGCTTGTTGATCGTGCCGACAACCTGTTTAACATTTCTGGTTGGATGATGATAAATCCTGGCCATATCGTTATTGAAACAGATAAGTCCCAACAAATCTTTGCTTTGAGTTACCCGTGATGTGAGAATGGGAATGAATTTCTCGATATGGGGAATAACCCAACTTATGGATTTACTTGAATCTAACACCAGCATGATATTGTAACGTACCTGTTGCTGTATCTCTGGATAACGAAGATCTGATTTATGAAGATCAAAACGATGATTTTCAAGATCATAATGTCTGGCATTAAGAGCAGCTTTTAAACTTGGCAAAAGTGCAGGCACGGGTTGATTGGTGTTTTGAGAATATCGGATTATTCGTCCTTTACTGGCACTCAGATTCTCGATTTTTTTTCTACCTCGATAGATTTCGCGTTTCTTTATCTTGATACGTTCCTGTTGTAGCTGTGATGAATCTATGGCAAAACTTTCCGTCTGTTTCGCTTCTGTTTTTTCTCCTGGCAGCATTCCTTTAAATCGTGGCTTTCCATTATTATCCAGAAAAGATTTGGCCTTGCTCTTTACCAGATTTACCATGGTCTTTATGAACGTCCTGAAATTTACCCGTTCATCAAAAAAACTGAGGTCTGTAGCCTCATCTCCACCATAAAGCTGACCAAATATCGTTATCTCTCGATTCTCATCATTGTATAATGCATACATGGCCTGTAATTGACGTAGATTCTGTTTGGCGGAATGAAAACGATTGAAGAACTTCAACCAGTATTTGAGTTTTCCTTCATCTAACTGATAATTTCCACTGATGTCTAGGATCACTTTATCAAGTTGAGCTCCTTGCAGATGATCCTCTTGCTCCCCTGAGAAATCAATCAGGCTAAGTATATCTCCCAGGGCCTGAACTACTTTTTTTCAGGTTTTAATAGCCCTCCCAGTTGTAGTGAAAATCTGTCTCTGTTATAATCCTCTGAATCTTTTTTGTCTGATTGCAATGTTGCTTCTTCAAGGTTATCAAAGTAATCCAAAATCTCTTTTTCTGTAAGAGGTTTTACTAATCCACCATTCCTGGTTCTGTGACAAAGAGTAAGAATAGCTGCTTCTTTGATATGATCAATCTCGGTAAAATCTTTCTGCTCCATCGCAGCATGGGTCTGGGCTGTTTTGATAATGGAGATATCTGCCCGATGACCATCAACCTGATGTTTTGCACAAAATGCTGCAACAATTGTCATAAGGTTGTCCGGTGTTTTAACAATATCCAAATGTTCCCGCGCTGCTATGATGAGATCTGTTAAGGCTTGTGTATTCTCTTCAAATGACCAGATGAAATCATCCGGATTATCAGCAAAGGCAAGATTACGCTTAATTATTTCCATACGAATTTCTTCATCGGGAACAGAATCAACTGTAACTGAGAGCGGAAAACGATCAAGAATCTGTGGACGTAACTCTCCCTCTTCGGGATTCATTGTTCCAAACATCATAAAGCGTGATGGATGTTCGATTGAAAAATTATCGCGTTCGACTTTATTCCATCCAGATGCTGCTACATCAAGTATATCATCAACAATATGATCTGGTAATAGATTAACCTCATCAATATAGAGTATCTGGCGATTAGCGCGTGCCAATAAGCCAGGTATAAAATTGTATTCACCATCTTTTAACAGTTGTTCGATATCTACTGCACCAAGTAAACGTTCTTCTGTTACACTCAGTGGGATTGTAACAATTTCTACAGGTCTTTCGGTGAAATCTTTAACACACTCCGTATACTGTTCAAGGCAATCTGCACACCAGTCTTCATGACGCTCGGGATCGCAATTGAAATCGCAATAATCCATTATCTGAATTGGTGGCATGATATCGGGTATAGCTCGTACAAAAGAGCTTTTACCGGAGCCTTTAACTCCTTTTATTAATAAACCACCTAACTGCGGATTTACCAGATTCAGCAATATCGCCAGAACAAGCCTGTCCTGCCCTAACAATGCTGCAAAAGGATAAGTTTTTTGTTTCATAATAACCTCACTGAATACAAATATAGTTTTGAATGTAATTTTGTCCAGTGAGATATAAAATGAAGATCTTGGAGCAACTTACTAGGATTTGTAGGAATACGATTGAATAAATAATGAATAATGAATAATGAATAATGAATAATGAATGATGAAAAATGAAAGCTTGAATAGGTTGTCATCCTGCCTGCCAAGCCGTATCGGGCAGTGTTTACTCCGGCTTTTGACGGATGCCCGAGAAGACTGGAGTAAATCCAGCTTCATGGAATTGTATCGAAGGATGAGAAAAAAAATCGTCATCCTGCCTGCCAGGCCGTAGCTTTAAGCGGAGCCTGGAGTGATTCCGGCCTTTTGGAATCGTATCGAAGGATGAACAAGCCTCGCTCACAATTCATGGTTCGATACACCTGTTTTCTCAAAAACAGCCACTCACCATGACTAACTGTTGGATGTATTCGTTGAACAATCGTCATCCTGCCTGCCAAGCCGTAATGCAAAGAAGACAGGTCAACCGTAAACTGACAACCGTTAACTGTAACTATTGTTTTTCCGACTAAAGTTTAGGAGTTTAGACGTTTAGTGCTGAGGCGTTTAGGAAAATCTTTGAAAAAATCTCTACCCCATCGGGGTTTATTTTAG
>CAYYLA010000124.1:0-8592 GCA_964441785.1 uncultured Candidatus Cloacimonadota bacterium
TATGATAGAAGTAAATACCACTGGAAACAGCTTTGCCTGAATCATCAAGACCATTCCAAACCGCTGAATGATTACCAGCCTCTAAAGATTCATCAACCAGGGTAATTATCTTTTGACCCTTTGCATTATAGATTACGATATTTACATGTTCATTTTCTGCTACAGAGTAGAATATCTCAGTAGTTGGATTGAATGGATTAGGCATATTATTACCAAGTCCTGAAGAATAAACCGGAGTTTCTTCTCCACGCTCTCCAAAGATTACTTTAACAGATGAACGATAAACAATATTGGCTTCTCTGTCAAATGCCATAACAGGTACCTCTCTAACATCAAGACCTTCAGAAGAAATTACAAATTCTCCTGCGTTTCTGGTCATATTGATATTAGCTCCCTTAACAGCATATTCCACATTAAGGCCATCAGGAATAATTTCACTGATATCCACTGAGATTTCATCCTCATCAGTCTGCAATTCAATCCCGGCTATTGTTAACATTACAGGAGCACACATAAGATAATTAATTGCACCTTCCAAAAATTCTTCTCTACATCCACAATCTTCTATCGCTTCAATAGAAGCCGTAGTAAATACGGTAGAGAGGAAAGAGCTAGCACAATAACCATGACGAACACCATCATAAGCATGAAGAATCGGTATTGCATCAGCCCAGGTGAGTTCATCTGTATATAAGAAAGAACCAGTTTCAAAGAATCCTAAATCTGTGATATCAAATTCCATTCCTTCTGTAAATGTACCATCTACACCATCAATATTGACCGTATAATGATTACCTTCCCATACATCATTATAAACTGCGGATAATCCCAGCATATCGTATGGGAATTGACCCGGAACAAACTCAACATATCCATCGTCATAGAAATCCCATATATAATCCTGAGAACTTAAGAGCAATTTACCACCATCAAGCAAGTACTCTTCAAGGTACATTTCACCTGAATCACCTAAAGTTCCAGACCAGAGTCTACCTGTGGAAACGATAACAACATCATAATTCTGCAATACCTCGAAATCTGGTACAGGACCTTCGATAGTATCAAAGACATAGCCTAAGTTTGTAAGATCCTGATTGATTTCATTAACATATGTTTCATCATAGGTTTTAACAAACAACATAGTCATATCATTACAATAAACCATAAAGGTTTGATCTACAGTACTACGTGTACCGGCGTAATCATCAGCAATAACAGTAACACCGCATCCTGCCGGGCTTACATCATTGATCATCGTAATAGTCATGATCGAGCCAACAATATCGATATCAATATACTCAGAATCAACTAAAGCTGTATAGTGTAACGTTTCATTCTCGGGATCAGCAAAATACTCATCCAGATCAATATCTATAGGAACACCAGGATAAAGCATCTGATCTGGAATTTCTGCTATGGTGTAAGGTGAGCCATTAGTAGACAATATGATAGTAACTGATTCATTCTGGCCTTCGAGGAAAAGTTCCAACGGTTGATCTGGGAAGGCCCATTGATATCCAATAGGAAGGACAAACAAGCCATAGATATTGTCTTCACTATTGGTCACATCATAGTAGAGATTTGGTCCCACCAGGCTAAAGGCAAGTGGAACAGTATTTTCCTGACCATGTGTATCAATATACTGCGTAAGATCTAAGGTTCTACCAGCCATAGGAATCTGGAATACCATATTGTTTAATTCCGGCAGGAATGATGGAGGATCAAAGACTGGAAGGATATCTACATTAAAGCTTGTAAGTGCAAATCCTCTATCTGGCTCATCCATCGCATAAACAGTTACTTGACTGATACCGTTAGCATCCAGTACAGAGGTCAACCACAACTCTGTTCCAATAATCTCGGCAGTAAGTTTATTACTGTTAAAGGTTGGATCGGTAAAGATCAATTGCGGTGTATCAACATCACCGAATACATCATTCAAATCTGCTACCATCACAGGTTCAAAATCTTCATCAAGAACCATGTCAGCAATTGGATTAGCCACGTATGGTGGATCATTTACAGGTTGAACATGAACAATTATATCCTGTTCAACCGCAAGTTGAGTTTCAATTTCGGTACAGGTGATAATCAATTCTGCATCACCAAACCAATCCTGAATATTGCTGGCAATAAAGAGCTCATTCTCAGCATTAATTTCTGCTGTTATAACTGGAGTTCTTGCTTCGCCAATAACCTCAACACTGTATTCAATGGGATCACCTTCGGGATCTACAAAACAATCATCCAGATCTGCTATCATGGTTGACTGGAAATCCTCCAGCATCATCTGATCTGGAATATTGCAGGTTATCAATGGTGGTTCACTTGCGGTTACAACAACCATTATACTATCTGTTGCAACAGCTCTATGACCATCACTGAGATAGAGAGTTATGTAATCCGACATACCGGCAACGCCCTGTGAATTAAGCATAAATCTATAACCATAACCTGAAATCTGAGTTACATCAATGAAGCCAGGAGGTGATACGATAGACAACATCGGATAGAGATCATCAACATCCTCCCAGTTGTTATCAAGTATCAGTTGGTACATTGAATTAGAGCCCATTTCAATCAATTCAGGCAGATCAATAAAGTATGGTGCATCATTAACTGGAGCAATCTCGATCTCTATTTCACGTTCTGTAACCATTGGTGCACGTGATTCGTAATCATCGTTATCCATAGCTGCGATAACGATATTAGCCTGACCGAAGAAATCTTGAACTGATTCAAGAATCAAATCATTTTCCGGGGTAAGATAAGCATCAATTCTATCCGGATTAAATGAGATAATCTCATAAGTCAGGGATGTATTATCTGCAGGATCAACATCCTCCCACATATCATCCATGTTTCCAACAGTATACGGTTCGAAATCTTCTAAAAGATTTACAAACTCCGGTCCAATATATTCTGGAGCATGATTAACATAGTAAACCACTACCTCGGTATCATCTGAATCTGTGGCACGAGTTACTCCATCATCAACAGTAAAGATCATAGTCTCTGATCCATGGTAAAGAGGATCAGCGGTTGTAAATTCAACGCTGAGACCCGTAATGTTAACCAGGATTTCGCTATTTCCACTTACTGTAAGTGTTAAAGGATCATTATCCACATCATAGCAATATTGGCTGAAGTTTCTAATCAGTAGACTACCTTCTGCGAATCTGAATTGATCAGGTAATTCAATAACCGGTGGATCATTAACTGGTTCAACGATAATTGTAGAAATAAAGGCTGCAGTTTCACCAGCTAAATCAGTTGCAGTAAAGGTTACAATATTAAGACCAAACCAGTCAGCATCCGGTGTTAAGGTGCCTCCTGTAAGATCAATATCTGTATTACCCGAAGCAGAAATTGTTAACTGATCACCATAAGGAATATCGTAGTCATCAAAGATAAGATCGAAATCAATTTCATAGGTTGTATCTTCATCAAAGATGATTGTATCAACCAGAGCAACTTCATCAGGATAAGTAAATGGAGGATCATTAACTGGAAGAACCGTTACAACTACATCATCCACAGCAATTGCTCTGTTTGCATCAAATGCAGTTGAACTGAATCCCTGTTTCTGAGATGAACGAGAAGCATTATCATTAACCGTAAAGGTAAGATCCTCTGTTCCACTCCAATTTTCAGTAGCAGAGAAGGTTACAGTAAGTCCATCAAAAGTAACACCAATTTCTGCATTATCAACAACCGAAAGTGATAATTCATTATATTGATCTATATCATAGATATACTCTGCGAAATCAACAACCAGAGTTTCATCTTCCATAAATTCGAGAGATTCCGGCAATTCCATAACCGGTGCATCATTTTCATCGTTAACCACAACCTCAACAGCTTGCCAGTCAGTACCGGAACCATCTGTAACATAAACGATAAGCAATCCGTCACCGAACCAGTCAGGAACCGGTGTAAGATCAATATTATCACCAACACCGGCGACATTATTAACCACGACATCAAGTTCACCTTCGTAAACATCACAGCTAAAGGTAAGGTCTTCCTGAGGGTTATCGACATCGGTAGCAGACACACCAAAGTTTGTGCTGCTATCTTCCATCATATCAATGTTGCTGATAAATGCCAATACTGGTGGATCATTAACCGGCAATATCTCAACCGTCACTGTATCGCTTGCTATAGCTCGACCAACATTATCATTAACCGTCATAATCATAGATTCGATACCATTCCAATCCTGTTCAGTAGATTGGAAGACAACATTAAATCCATCAATCGTAGCACCGATATGAGCAGAACCCGGTGTGGAGAGAGAAAGTGAATCATCTTCACCCCAAACCTGCCATGCAAATTGAGAGAAATCATAAATCTGAGAAGGTTCATCCTCATCGGCAAAGAAATATCCTTCCACAACAAAGAGAGGAGGATCATTGACCGGTGTAATGGTAACATAGCAGGAATCACTTACCATGCCTCTGGTTTCACCATCATTTATACTTTGCTTGGATAGACTACGCGTTGGAATACCATCAGAAAGATAGAAATACACAACCTCCGTACCATACCAGTTCAATGTATTGGATAGGAAGGTAACATCCATACCGCTGATATTTACATCGATATGTTGAGATCCCATTGAGGTAAGGGTCAGTGGATCTGTTTCACCCCAGGTTTGCGAGGTATAACCTGTAAAGTCATAAACCTGAGATGGCAAATCTTCTTCTGCTGTGAAATCATCTGTGATATCCAACATTGGATCATCATTCAGTGGTCTTACAACAATCCAGGTATCATCAGAATCGATTGCTCTACCCTGATTATCATTAATGGTAAAGGTCATCAACTCTGTACCAAACCAATCCTGAACAGGATAGATTGTAACTGTTGAGTCAGCAATTAACGGATCAAGATGTGTTGTTGGAGAAGCAACAATTGTCAGATCGTCCATATCTTCGTCTGACATAAAGTCTCCAAGGTAGAACTGCTGAGCAATATCTTCCCACATATATAATGAATCAGGTAGAACCAGAACAGGATCATCATTCAAATCGATGATGTTAATTACAAGAGCTTGATCAAAATAGAGGTTACCAAGACCGGAGTCAGTAGTTCTAACACGTATTGAAACCGAGCTAGGTCTACTATTATTGTTTGCAGAATCAGATAAGCCTGTTGTTAATTTACTGGAAGATGTTTTACTACTACTTCTTGTTGGAGATTCATAATTAAAGGTAAACATGCAGAAGAGCGAGTCTCCTCTAATTTCGAAATCACTATTATAATCATCGCCATCTCCTGCGATAAACATGTAGGTGTGTGTATCTTCTTCATCTGGATCATAGGTATGAAGATGTGAGACAAACACTTCATCCGGCCCATTTTCCTCAACATCATAATTATCGAGGTAGATTTCTTCCGGTGTATTATTACCATATTCGTAAGCACCGGCATCGACGATATATCCATCATAGATACGGTCATGATCTCTGAAATCATACTCAGGTAAGCCAAATCCGGTAGTATCAGGATTACCGACATTAATTGCCGATGATGTACTGGTAAGCTTATATGGATGCTCTCCTTCTCCGCTGAAGAGAGGATCTTCATCTACATTATTCTCAAAGTATACATCACGAGCATAACTACCTTCAATGTAAATATCTTCTATTCCACCTTCCACAACATTATGGGCAAAGTAGAGAGAATCACCCGGTATGTCATAAAACGTAATATTCTCTCCAAGATCTCTAAATAGAAGTTCATGATAGGTATTATTCCAGAAAATATTATTCTGAATATTGAAGTCAAATCCTGCATATAATCCTGCACCACCTTGTATTGATTTATTATCAGCTACAGTATTGTTTAGAATAATAGCTCCATCAGCCAAAATTCCACCACCCATACCAAGTTCATCCCTGACACCATTCTCAATCATTTCGTTAATAAATTCCAATCCAGCTTCGTTATTAACGATAAGATTATTAATTATGCGATCCGGACCTAAAACAGCAACACCACCACCACTTAAAGAACTGTTATTTTCAATGTTGTTATGGATTACATTCATACAACAATCTTCTTCAATATCATCGGATGAAAAGTAAGAGCTAGTGAAAATCCCACCACCATAACCGATTGACGTTTCTCTATCAGCAAATCGATCACTTTGTCCTATGTTAACTGATTGTATTTGTTGATCAAATTCCAGATCCAGGAAATTACCTGTTATAACATTATTCTCGATATTTCCACTATATCCCAGGTTTGCAATTCCAGCTCCCAGGCCACTGAAATTCATAATTGGATAATAATTCAAATCAGGAACTAAAGCAAAAATTTCATTTTCAACTATTTCATTATTTCTTATCTCAGCATTAGACAGTAGATGTTGGGCTTGACCAAAATAATCAATATTTGCTGTAAGCAGGATAGCGCCACCATTACCTGTTGACTCAAGGTAAGGTCTTCCCAGCTGTTGATAAGGGAATAACAATGAAGCATTTTGATAAATATTGTTATTAACAATCTCAGCATCCATATCAGAAAGATGTATTGCACCACCACCATTTACGCCATACTGACGACTCTGTTCGCCGTATTTCTCTTTAATAAATTCAGGATATTTATTGATCTTTTTCATTTGATCTTCGCTGATTTCAATACCTGCCTCACTGAGTTGACTATTCACATTTTGAATTCCACCGAAGAAGTAATCACCATATGCAACATTATGATAGAATTCGTTATCCCTGATCTTTATAGGTTCGAAATAATCACTCCTATTTTTATTGATATTATTGTAAAGCCAGACATAATCACCACCGTAGATTGCCCCACCTGTCATAGCATAATTATCATAGAAGATATTATCATAGATAAGATAGGTAGAATCAGGTTCGATTCTGTTTCGTTCCAGTGAAACAGGCGGGTCTATATAGTCTTCTTCATATCGTGTTAGAGCGATAGCTCCACCTTCATAAGCAAAGTTATTTCTAAAGATATTTTCTTGGATTGTTGGAGAAGAATAACCATCTAGAGAAATAGCTCCACCGCAATAACCTGCGTTATTTTGGAAAACGCATTTTGATATTCTCAGATTGGAATAATCTTCTACAGTGATAGCCCCCATTGTATCCTCTTCTCTGTAAATACCGTCATTTTCAAAGGAATCTACATGTTCTATACGTGAGTAGGTGATTTTCGATCTGTAATTATCTTCTTCGGGAGAGAAAAATCTGATACCACTCCAACCGCTATAGAATCCATAAGCAGAGGTGAATACGATAGAATCCTGAGGTTCACCCACAGCCAGCATACAGCCATAGATATTTATATGATAATAATTATTATCGTCACGAGATATCGGGCCATACAAATCATATTCCCAGAAAGGTTCTTCCGGATGGAAGTAGATTGTTGTACCCGGGCAGATATTCAGTGTATCACCATCAGGAACAGTAATGTTAGTGAATACTCTTACCGTATCAGCGCACCAATATCTTGTATCAGCCCAATCCTCCAACACCCACATCGTGTTTGGATCATCCTGATATTCGTAAGCTCCGATATCTATTCTGGATTCATAAGTACCTTCAAAAATTCTATTATTACCAATTATATCAATATCCGGTAAACCAAGATTGGTTGTATCTGGCGTACCATTATTGATAGCTGGTGAATCGCCGGATAAGGAGAAATCATTGTTCTCTGGATCTACAAAATACGGATCCCAGTCAAATAGCAGGAACGTTCCCCCATAACGTTCACCCGCTTCTCGATAGTAAAATTCAAAATCTTCAATAATACAGTTCTGCAGTTCAGAGATTTCTCTATTATCTGCTGAAGCTGTTGATTGCATCGTTTTCTCACCATCTCTATTATAGAGATAGATATCATAAAAATAGAGATTTTCGCCCCATTCGTGGTAAGCTTCATTGCCCCAAATAATGGTATTTATCAAACTTACATCATAAGAATAACCTACATAAAGACCGCCACCATAGTAATTTGCATAATTCCCGGAGACAGTAACATTAGTGAATTCTGCATGCGATGATCCAGCTATTTTTGCACCACCTCCATCAAATCCAGCTTCATTGTTACCCAATACAGTATTCATCACAATAATTTCAGAATTATTAGAAATTTTAAATCCACCACCATCATAATCGGCATGATTATCATATAATTGACAATTGATCAACTCTACATAAGCAAACTGACTGATTACCATACCACCACCATCACCCATATAACGATAGATTTCAGAATCCAATGCTTCGTTTCCGGAGATTTCAGTGTTTGTAATGAATACCTTAACAGAGTCATCGTATTCATAGTAATAATCATACCCAGATGAAATTCTTAATCCACCACCTGAGCTTGCAGAATTGTTTAATATTCTACATCTATCTATATATGTAACTGAGAATTTATGTAAATCAAGAGCACCACCCTTAGTGTCAGTACCATTTCCAATGAAATCACAACCGGTAAAGACAGGTTCAGCTCCTTTGGATACCTTAACAGCTCCTCCACTACCACCATAGGCCTTGTTATAATAATTGCAAGAATAATTCCAATTACCAACGCAAATACAAGCCC
>CAYYLA010000125.1:0-8508 GCA_964441785.1 uncultured Candidatus Cloacimonadota bacterium
TGCCTCTTCTTTCTGCTCTTGTAATTGCACTAATATCTCGTATTCTATTGGATATTCCAACATCTCCTCATCCAACCGACGAATCTCCTCTTCCAACATTTCTATCTTATCTTCCAGTTCCTCTTTTTGTCGTTTTAATTTCTGCAAGCGATTTTTCAGTTTCTTCTCCATCCTGAAATTGCGAGCCTCGGTTTTATCAATCGGTTTTATACCTTTTCGAGACTCCATCATACCCTTAAAGAATTCATAATTCCCCTCAAAGGTTTCTGCTTTTCCATTATTGAGATAGATTATTCTATCAGCTGTCTCATTTATAAAATATCTATCGTGCGAGATATAAATAACATTACCATCAAAATTTTGGATTATCTCTTCCAGCAGAATCCTGGAATCGATATCAAGATGATTGGTGGGCTCATCCAAAACTAATGTATTAATCTCGTTCTGGATCAAGCTGCAAAGCTTTAATCTGGTCTTCTCACCACCCGAAAGTATCCTGATCTCTTTATCGATATCTGTTGTATAAAAAAGAAATCGTGCCAATTCTGTTCTTGCCTTACCTTCTTTCAATCCATTCTCCTGCATCCCTTTCGATCCGTTCCCCAATGTGCCATCCATTCATCAGGAAACAACAAATCCTGGTCCAGATATCCCGCCTTAATACCATTGCCAACATATATTCTCCCAGAGCTGACATTGTGACCCAGATCCGGGAATAATTGGCCAATCATCAACTTGATCAAGGTAGATTTACCGCTTCCATTTGGACCAATAATGGCAACCTTCTGATGCTTAGTAATCAGCATATCGATATGTTTAAGCACCAGCCCGTTATCATAACCTTTTGATACATTCTCTAACCGCAATACTATTTTGCTGGTCTTGCTGGTTGTATTAAAATGCAAACCAATCTGCTTATCGGATTTCGGTTTACGGATATGCTTCAACTCCTCCAGCTCTGCAGAAAGATCTCGTATCTTGCCAGACATAAATGCACTGTGATTCTTTGAATTTCTGGCAATACTCTTACGTAGATCAGCTTCGATTTTCCGTATCTGCTTTTGAATCACATTGTATTCATTTATTGCCTCAGTGTTACGGTTTTTCATTTCCAAAGCATAGTTGGAGTAATTACTGTTGAATTTCTCTATCTTACCATCTTTGAGAATGAGAATTTTATTGATTACTCGATCCAGAAAATATCTGTCATGAGAGATTATCAAAGCCGCACCGTTAAAACGTCGCAGAAACTCTTCCAACCACTCAACGGAATCCATGTCGAGATGATTTGTCGGCTCGTCAAGCAGTAACACATCCGGTTCTTTCAGCAGAATTGAGGCTAAAACAACCCGGGTTTTCTCACCACCGCTAAGGGAGTTGAAACTCCGGTTCATCTGATCTTCGGGGATCTTAAGTCCCGCAGTAACCCAACGGATTTTCTCATTTATCTGATATCCAGCCATCCTATCAAAACGATCCTGATCTTTCCTGTACTGTTCCAACTTCTCTTCCAAATCTCTTCCTGAAAGCTTACTAAAACCCTGCTCCTGCTTTCTCAGATCTTTTTCCATTTTTAGCAGTTCCAGAAATGGTTCTTCCAGAATAGATCGCACATCTAAAGCATTATCATAATCGGGAATCTGATCCAAACTGCAGATCACTGCTCCCTTGCGTATGATAACCTTGGCGATATCACCGGAAGGATGCTCCCTCCCAGTGATAATCTTAAAAAGTGTTGTTTTACCGGTCCCATTACGACCGATCAAACCTATGCGTTCACCCCGGTGAACATCGAAGCTGACATCATCCAGCACCTTCTCATAGGAGTAAATTTTATCAATTTTATGTAGTGTTATCTCACTCATTGTCCTTTTCTCTTATCTCTATATCTTGCAGGTCTTTAAACCATTCATCTTTTATCTCATGCTCAGAGAACACATAGAATAATGGCTTGGCAAATGCAGCATGACCATCTCTCAAGATTGTTCTCTGGGTATTCCAATTACTGCAGGTATGCAGATCCGTACCAAATTCTCTTTCGACAATATCATTATTTATAACAGAATAAAGTGATGTCTTTCTACCTGTTCTATTATACTTTAGCGTACTGTTAACAGCTACCCAGTTCTCTGCATATCCACCATAGAGTTTGCGAACATTTCCATCTTTTTCGGTTATTGAACAAGAGAGTTCCTGGATTTTACCTTTCTCACCTAAATAACATGATAATGTGTGAAAAAATTCTGGCTCAAACTTCCCCATATTGGATGTAAAACCGGTTATTACCATCAACACTGGGATACCTGGCTGTGTTAGAAAATAGATTTCTTCTCTGAGACCTTTATACTTCTCATATTCTTCGATCTCTATGACATGTTTGATTCCCTCCCAGCAGTTACCCTTGCTGTCCATCAAACTACCAAAATCCGTACGATAGTTCTCCTTCAGAAAATTTGAGGTTCGCATTGAAGAGGGCATAGAGGCAATGCCACCCGGCCAGGGATTCCACCAGGATCGGCAAACATGCTCCGGATATTCCGAATCCAACCACTCCTCATTTTTGTACTTCAACGAAAAAACCAGTGGTCCAAATTTCTGCGATGCCGAGAAATTTATTACACCATTATTAACATTGTGTATATCATCATCTCCTGCTTTCTTGAGATTCATTTCAACCTTTTCCTCAGAGATCGGGAAAATAACTTTGTTAATCTCAGTTACTTCCGGTCGCAGATCGCAGTTTAATCTGATTATGTCCATCTCCTGATCAGCCTTTGACATCACAGACCAATCGACCTTTCTGATTTTATTCTCTTCAGCAAAAATCTTTACCTTATTCTCAAACTGGTTTGTCAGCGAAGCAAGGGTTAACTCTCCCATGGGATTTGTCAGGCGATGTTCCATAAAACTGCAGGAAAAATCACCTTTCACAAAAGGATTATCATCATTAACAATGAGACTCATCTGATCTTGAAATTGCGTCTCAGGCTCTGTTATCCGATCATAATACTTCTTAAAACTAGAAAAATCTTCAAAGCTGTGCAAGGCAAAAGTGAAAGCATCAATCTGCTTTGATTCTCCAGCATCAAGCTTGCCGAAATTCCCAGCAAAGAGTAATTGCTCATCTACAAGCGATAGTGACACATCCTGGTTCCAGAATAAACCAATTGAACCGTCCTTATATTTTGAAAACAGCCATCGTCCCGTTATATCGCTATTCTGCCAATGGCTCTTATCAACATTTAAAACACTATTATTGCGAATTATCCTGTTTCGATATGGTAGATACATCTCAGCCAGACTCATATTGAAATCAAGGCTGAATTCCAGATCCTTCTCCAGTCTATTGCCACTGTCATTTCTTACATCTATTATACAATCACCCATTCCATTGGCTGACATTGTGTAGACGAATCTTATCCTTATACCTTCTATATCTTTCGAGACAAAAGTCAATGCTGTTTTGATAGAATCAGCGTTGTCTGTTTGGTTAATCAACTCTGCTTCGTGCTTTAAAAATTCCGCGGTAAAGGGTTTTCCCAATTTAGGAGCATTAATATTCAATCCATACTGTTTACGTAGATGCCGTAACGTTACCCTGTTAAGAACATGTTTCCGATCAACCTTGATTATATTCTCGCCAATTCCGTTGAGATAAAAATCATCTGTTTCTCCTTGAAATTTACCTTTACCAGTATTCAGGAAAACGTAACACTTACTGGAGAAATCAATGGAGCCACCTGTCTCCCTCCTCAAATGAATCCCCAGATTCTGAGAGTAAAGCAATGACGATTCAAGTTCAAATGGAATCGGAATACTCTTCTTCTCTTTTGGTGCCAGATTAATTACCAGTTTCGGATCAGGTAGGTTTATCCCATCCTGACCCGGTAGTAATGTAGACAAAACAACAGCCTCATCCATATTATTAGTAAGGTTCATAAACATTTGATAATCCTGGTCTAAACGATATATATCACAATCACCTTTTAGATTCAATTCCACAGGAAAAAGTGGATCCACAGCTGTTCCCAGACGCACATTTTTCCCGTTAATTGTAACATTTGAGATCACTGAAGGATATGTCCTCTTCACATCATGTTGCTTATCAATAACCCCAACAACAAATGGTTGCTTATGTTGCCATTCCGATTCAACTCTGATTACTTGATCCATATCAAAGATGATATTGTTATTGTCTTCACCTTTCACAGTTAAATCGATAGGTTTATCAGTTTTATTCACAAATCGGAATGTCAGTTCCGGGGTTGTACCAAACACATGTTTAAGCTTTGGTGATGACGTTTCCAATAGATACTCATCGGTTTCGATCCTGCTTATCATTCTACTACGACGGCAGATATCGATTTTAAGAAAACGCCCATCCTTTTCCCAATGGTAATTATAGAAATCGAATCCGCGCTCCTCACGTCCATCTTTGACGATCTCAATAACACGTTTACTATCAACATACCAATCAACGTTATCAAAGAAATCCTTAAACAGATCACAATCGAGGATTTGTGGCAGGAAATTCATAAGATGGGTACCACCATCCCTTTTTTCCCAGAAAAAACCACATTTTTTATAGAGCGGCACAGCTTTAAAATTCCCGGGCCAGGTATAAAGATCTACCCTTGGCCAGCCCAATTCTCTTGTTTTCTTAACACTCTCCAGCATCAATTGTTTTCCAACCTTCTTTCCATGATATTCTGGAATTACATTAAGAAGATCAATATAGAGAGCATTCTCATCTTCTTCCAGCTGGGATATCTTGCAATATCCTAAGACTGTTTCATCTTTCAGAGCCAGGAAAAGTGATAAATGTGTCGAATTTGCTTCTTCTATTGCAACATTCTCCGCCGTAACATCGTAGTTATAACCACCCCAACATTCACTGCTCTTATTCCACATCTCAGCTACTCCAGCTGCATATTTTGGATCATATTCCACTATCGTTATATTTTTCATTTTATTTTCCTTTTTTTATACTTTACAAGCCATCACAATCTCATCATTAAATCGTTCTCCGGTTCGCTGAAACCCAAAGCTCTGATAAAATTTTTCTGCTCTGCTGTTGTCTGGTTTAAAATTCAAAGTGATTCGCCTGCAATCCGGTTTAGACTTCAATAAATCCAATAAAACCTGGAAGGCTTTTTTCCCCAGACCCAAACCCTGATATCTTTCATCCAACATCATTGTTAAAATATCATATACACCGGGTTCGTCTTCTTTTTCGTAGGCTGCTAATCCTATGACTTCCTCATCCAGATAAATCGCCAGGGGACTCTTTGCAGGCCAGATATAACAATAGGCAATTGTTTCGGAGTTTGGACAGATAAACGCCTTCTGAGCTTCACTTACCCTCAGATCAAAGATATTCCTGATATTCGCCCCTGTGATTTCTCTCAATGATATTTTTTGCATAATAGGTCCTATTTTCCTGCAATCAGAATATAACTTAAAGGGACACCTGACTTCATCTCTTCCAATTTTTTATGACCTAAGGCTATATCCCTGTTATATTCATTAAAACGCTCAATTCTAAATCCGCATTTAATCAGATGATTAAATAAATCACTGATGGTGTAACTGAACTCATAACTTGTTGCTGAATCATATGAAACACCACCATAGTAATCAATCCCGGTATTGGATGAAAAAAGTTCCTTGTTGAAATAGGATCGTACGACCCTGTTATAATCACCTTCTTCATCATCATAGGGAAACATCTCACCTATGGGATGATGTTCATAGATAAAGATTTTTCCACCCGGTTTTAGTAATTCATACGCTTTCTTAAAGTATCCGCAAAGATCTGGTATCCAAACTAATGCACCTACGGTAATATAAACCAGATCAAACTGCCCATTATATTCCGAAGCTATCTCAAGGACATCAGATTGCACAAAGTCACATGGGATACCATAACGTTTGGCTCTATCACAACCATCTGCAATTGCGTTGTCTGCGATATCAAAGCCAACACATCTCCCTGCTCCCATACGTTTCAGAGACATCAATTCGATCCCGTTATTACAGCTTAGATGAGCGATATCCTTTCCTTTGATATCCAAACCTTTGAGGGCATCCAACTCTTCATCCTTCTGCATAATGAAATGTTCATCGCTAAAACGTTCATCCCACGCATCGTTCATAGCTTTCTTATGCCATTCCATCGCCTGATTCCAGGCTTTTCTATTTGATTCTCTATACTCTTTACTCATGAAATTACTCCTCAGCTATTGTATGAACCATCCATACATTAGGTTCCATATAAAATCCTTCATTTTTCTCCAGATCGAATTTTACAGGAACCAAAGCACCTGGAATGGGATGATAACCGGAGGTTGTGATTTCAACCCCAGTCCATCTCTTCCAATCGTCAACTGTTCCTTTTATATGCATTGCCTCTTGGCATGCTTTGATAACTCGACCTCCCTCTTTCTGATGAGTTCTGATCCAGTTATCAACAGAAAAACCATCCTCTCGCTTCAACGCTATATAATCAGATATAGCCATTTCTGGAACCGATGATTTATTGGAGGGACGCACTGGTAGAATAAGCTTTTCAAGACTATGTTCATGTACCAGATTGCGCAAATAACGGATCATTAATTTACTTAATCCTCGCCCCTGTTCTTCCGGATGTATAACAACCTGCAGTCCACAGAGAATATTTGCTGCTTCACCCGACCCGTTAACTCCATGCTCAATAGCCCAATCCCAACCTCGATCCGGCAGGCTATCCAAACTGTTATACCAGGATAAAGGAACACAATTTCCCAGTGCAATTACCCGATCATCTTCAACCATGATAAACTGATATTCAGGAAACTGATTGTAAAGATAACCAAAGTATTTATTGGCATAATCATCATGCAACATAAATTCCGGCCAGGCTATATCTGTTATAGAATTAACCTGATCAGATAAATCTTCTCGTTTATATACCGGTAATATTTCTATCATTTTTACTAATCCTTTATATAATTAAATGCAGCGAGATCTTCATTATTGATTATTGCCTGAATCTCGGTACCCTCTTCCGTATGAATCTCTTCAGTAATCTCGGCAAGTTCATGTAACCTGTTAACAACTCTCTGGTCAGTAAATGGGATCATCAACCTGTAATTATTACTATTATGCAGAATCTCATCAATCTTAACCATCAAATCTTCAATATTGATATTTTTTGCTGCCGAGACCGCTATAGAATTCTCATGAGCCTTGAGGTAGAAGTTGAGCATAGTCTCATCCACCTTATCCACTTTGTTAAGAACCATAATTTGAGTGATTTCATCAGCGTCAATCTGCTTTAGAACCTTGTTTACTTCATCAATGTAAAAAAGATAATCCGGATCGGAACAATCTACAGTATGCAACAGAAGATCAGCTTCGTGAACTTCCATTAACGTTGCTTTAAAAGAGGCAACCAGATGATGCGGAAGGTTTGAGATAAACCCAACCGTATCAGATATAACCGCATCCCTGCCTTTACTCAACTCTAGTTTACGGGTGGTAGAATCCAGGGTTGCAAAGAGCTTATCCTGAACCAGTACTCCGGCATCTGTTAATCTGTTAAACAGGGTCGACTTACCAGCATTGGTATATCCAACCAGGCAGATCTTACGGATTTTCTGACGCCTTACCCGTTGAGTCTCTTTCTGTTGCTCTATCTTTTTTAACTGGATTTTGATCTTGTGTATCTCCATCCTGATTTTTCGCTTATCTACTTCGATCTGCTTCTCACCCATTCCTCTTGATGTTCCACCAGTTCCGCCAGCTTGACCACGCTCTCTATCCAAATGCCCCCATAATCGTTTTAACCGGGGTAACTGATACTCCATCTCAGCCAACTTAACCTGCAGCATCGCCTCTCTGGTTCTGGCATGATCATGGAAGATACCCAATATCACCTCAGTTCTGTCGATCACCTCTATCTCAAATTTCTTACTTATATTTCTGGACTGGGATGAACTCAATTCATGATCGAAAATAATCAGATCTGCACTCTGGTATTCAGGTGAATGCATAATCTCTTCCAGAAATCCTTTACCTGCGCAAAAACCACTGTCAAATTTACTCCGTTTCTGCTTGTGTTTTCCCAGTGTATCTATCTCGGCAGTATCAGCTAACCGTTCCAGTTCATTCAGTGAAGATTCGATAGTCTTATCACTGGTTCCTGGCAGCTGAATGCCTATCAGTATTGCTTTTAAACGTTCTTGCATAACTCCTCCATTGTTGTTTTTTTCATTTTAATTGACTAGATATTATGCTCTTCTCATTGCAAACTCCCTGTTATTTTCAATCTATTGCTGCATCTCTTCCCATTGAAGATATGCTTCATCTAAGTCCTTTTGGACAATTTCACGTTTCTTGAATAATTCCTCAAGCAATTCATAATCATTCTGTGATTCGGAAATCGAATTATCAATAGCCAGAACAGATGTTTCCAAGTTATTGATTAATTCTTCAGCTTTTTGTAGAGCTTTCTTCTTTTGATTCTCC
>CAYYLA010000126.1:0-8411 GCA_964441785.1 uncultured Candidatus Cloacimonadota bacterium
TGGTTTTCTTAGAGATAGTTGAATTTAATAAACCACCTACAATAATTCTTTTCCCTTCGGGAACAGTTACAGTAGAGGTTACTTTTCTTACTTTAGTTCTTGGAACAGTACCATTTACTAATTCCAAAACAGAACTTACTTCAGGTTCAATAGTAGTAGTGATTTGACCATCAGCGTTAACGGTCGGTTTAACCTTAAGCATAATACCAACGTCTTCTCTTTCAACCTGAACATCATTATCTTCATCATAAACAACAAAAGGTACAACTTCACCGATATGGATTTCTGCATCCTGGCCATTGAGAGCTGTTACTCTTGTATCTGTTAATAATTGAGCTGCATTGTTTTCTAATAACCAGTCAACAGTGATATCAAAAGCAGTTAACTGACGACTGAATTTACCAACGTCTCCCCAGTCATCCATTTTCTGGAAATACTGTTCATCAGGAAGTACGCCAAATTCAGTAGCTTCACCATGAGGATTAGTAAGATCAGCAGTATCATAATTATAAGGTAACCCCATTCCTTCAGAAGTAACAGGATCTTCAGCAATAATTGTGGTAAGAGAATTAAGTTTAGACCAGTCAATCCCATATTTTTCAGATTCAGTAACAGAGATTTCGATTAATCTAGCTCTGATTTCGATCTGTTTTTGAGGTACATCAATTTCTGCAATTTTGTTGCTTATTTCAGCATAAGATTCTGGATTAGCCATGATTAACAAAGCGTTTTGTCCATCGATAGCAACGATTTTACCAGGCATAATTTCTAATGCAGGAATAATTTTAGCAGCATCAACATAATTAAGTTGAATAATATAAGATCTTTCGCCGATCTCTTCATCGATTCTACTTCTATCACCAACGATAAAAGTTCTTTCGCCAATAAGGCGATAAGACAAGCCAATAGATTTAACAACCAGAGAAAGAGCTTGTTCGATAGGAACATCTTTCAGGCTGATAGTTAATTTTTGTTCTTCAGTTTGCTGTTTATCTCCAGAAGTTTGATCCAAAGCAAGGACAATATTACAATTGCTGTATTCAGCCATTGATGTAATAATTGTGCCAATGGATGCATCTTCTGCATTAATTGTAATCTTGGTATTCAGCAGATCATCAGCACTATTTTGAGCAAACAAGCTCAGGCTGAAAAGTGGTACCAGGACCAGGATTACTATTAAAGTAATTTTATTGTTCAACGATTTCATCCAATCTCCTTTCGAATATATTTTTACCAATTATATTCTCTTAAACTTTTGCCAGCTTTCGTCTGTATTTCAACTGGTTTAGGTGGAAGCTTTTTAGTTTCCAATGTTCCTGTTCTTCCATTTGATGCAAATGTTATCTCTCCATCTCTGATATCAGTGATTTTACCGAAGGCAAAAGAGTCTCCGATACTATAAGATGAAGATTTACCTTTATGTGCGATTACGGCAATTTTGTGGCCATTTTCAGTAATCATGGTTGTTTCAAGTCTAACCATAGATTTGATTTTATCGCGCCATTGCTCTTCTAAATCCTGCTTAGTTTTAACAATAAGATTTTGTTCAAGCGGATCTTTAGTAACAGTGAAGACAAATTTCTTTCTATCCTGAATTGAATTTTCAATACTCTGGATTTTTCCAAGAAGTTCATCACTTAAGGCAAGATTAACATTTTTGGACTGTTCAGGAACAGCATCATCTTTTTGCTTCTGATAATAGCATTTAACACCGAAAGCAATAAGAAGAATAACTACAAGAGCTATCACAAAGTCTTTTAAATATTTTTCTTCCATTATGCCTCCTTCACAATCTTTAATGTAGATAACTCTAATGTCACCTTATAATGAGTAACCAGTTCATCTTCATAAACTGTATCAGCATCATTATTTAAAGGTCTTACATCGAGAGTTTTAACATTAAGAATATGATCAAATGCTTCCAAATCTGACAGGAATTGACCCAATTGGACAAAGGTACAATTAAGTTCCATTGTATAAAGCTGTTCAGCATAATTTCTATTAACACTGCTGATGCTTTTAGGTGTCATTGAATGAACAGCAATCTGATACTTATCAGCGAGATCGGCAAGTTTTTTAACATAGCTGTTAGATTCATCAGGAGTATATTGATTTTCATCAGTAATACTATTCTGAATAACCTTTGCTACTTCCTGCAATTGTTCATTAAGCACTTTAGCACTGTTCAATTTTTCCTGTTGAGCTTTGATTCTTTTATCAAGTTTTTTGATTTTCGAAATTTTCTCTGTTACGGTAGTACTAGAGAAATAGAAGAACAAGAATCCGATGAGAATCATTGCGCATAATAGTGTTAAGTATCTATTTCTCATATTCTATCCCCCTTCTTATCCCAATCGACAGCAATACAGTCGATCTGGAATCTCAGGATTTCAACATCCTTTTCGAAATCACGACTTGATTTAACCAGTTTGATATCAGGGAAATCGACGCTGATCTGTTCATTTGCTTTGAGATTATCAATAAAATCATTGATCAGATCAAATTCCTTCTGATCTTTGTCTAATTTGGTTATGCCAAAAAGACTCAGATTATCATTTTTAAATGAGAAATGTGTAATTGCAATTTTATCTGTAGTCTGTTCAGATAAAGCAACAAGTTTTTTAGCCCAGAATATACGTTCATTAGTAATTTTAGCTAATCGTTCCAGATCTTTGTTAGAGAGATATTCACCGCTTACCTGATAGGTCTCAATTTCTTTTTTGATCTCTTTGTAAACGTTTGTTCTATTATCAATCTTACGATCCAGATTCATATTTAAATAAATAATGAAACCATATAAAAGAGCTGTACCAATAAGGAAAACCAGAAGAGTAGTCCGAAAGGTTCTTTTTTCGGTCTCCATTTTTCTTCTAAGTTCACCAAATTTGTTTAAGTTGATTTTGAAAAATATCTGATTCATATAAGCTCCTCTACTCTGGTCTCATTGCAAGCCCTAAAGCTAAGGCAAGTTGAGGATCTTGTTTATCTTTGAATTTTTCAGGCATCTCAAGATTTGTAAATGGGTTGAAAATCTCGACTTCAAGATTAAGATTTTCTTTAAGGTATTCAGGTAATCCTTTAAGTTTAGCACCACCACCAACAAGAACAATCTTTCTGAAATCACTGTTACCAGCTTCTTTTACATAGAATCTTAAAGATCGTTTTAACTCTTGAGCAATCTGTTCTTGAGTTGTTTTATCTGCGATATCCAGAGATAATAGAGACCCTGTATCTTTCTTTTCTTCTTCGTAATTCAAACCTTTTTCATATTTGATTTTTTCTGCTTCTTCAAATGAGACATTGAGTTTCTTAACAATATCTTTTGTGAAATGATAGCCAGCCCAACCGATATCACGGGCAAAGAATTTTGCTTTTGGACCATAGATTACCATATTAGTTTTGTGAGCACCAATATTAAGGATGATATAAACACCCTCTTCAACATAAGTATTCAAGGCAAAACTATTAGCTACAGCCAAGGATTCAATATCAATAATGCCGGGAACTGTTCCCGCATCAGATAGAACCTTTGTATGTTCGGATAAAAGTTCTTTGGTAGTAGCTGCTAACAAGATATTCATATTGTTAGTTTTCTCTTCTACATTAAGAACCTGGTAATCCAAAAGCATTTCTGCGCCACTTATCGGGAGGTGCTTTTTGGCTTCGAAGAAAAGTGCAGATTCCAGCTCATCATCAGGGAGAAATATTGTCTTAATCTGTTTAAGACTGGTATTGTCTCCACCTACCGATGAAACGAGATGCTTGATTTTCTTCGGATTAACTTTGATAGATTTAAACATGTTTGAAAGGACAGGAGCAAATCTGTCCGGTGATAAATCACTTGGTGTATATTCAAGACCATCTGGAATGGTAGGTCTTATTTCGTAATTCAACAGCTTAAATCCGTCATGAAGTTTTTTTAAATGAATCAATTTTACACTGTGTGTACCAATGTCCACACCAATTGATTCTTTAAATTTTTTCTGTTTCTTTTTTGCCATACTTCCTCACCAATTTTCTAAAAACACTATTTACACTAATCATCTGACGGAACTTTAAAGAACCAGGCTTCGGTTTCGAAGCTGGTTAATGTATTTTCACCCCAACCCTGATAAATCTGAGGATAATCAGGTGGTTGTACAAACAGGAATCGTTGATCATAGTGATAATCTTTATCATAACCAGTTGCAGGATGATCACCATCATATCTGTAATGATCTAAATCCCACAACCCCGGAGTTGACGGTGGGTGGTTATAGTCATCACTACCAGATCTGTGTACAAATCCTCTACGTCGTTGCGCTATAGCTCCATAGAGATGAATCTCACCTCTCTCCCAGACAATATCATTACGGTCTTCGGGCCACACAGGGTTATACCAGGGCCAATCAGTTCCATAAGGTATTGCATATGGAGGTCCCGTATTGGGATATGAATTCACATATCCGGCTGATTCATAATCATAACCGCATACAAATCCATCCGGTGGAGCTGCACCATGTAGATTGAAATCATTTATATCTGGTGGTGCAAAAGGATTTTTGGGGTAGATATATTTGTGGAAATCCACATATTTATAGAGAGTATCTTCCAGAGTAAAAGGACTTTGTGCCGTGAAGTGCGGCGTTGATCCATGGGGATGTTGATACTCAAAGGTAAATAAGCCATCATAATGACAAGCCATATCCCCATACAAAGCAACATCACCTTCACCGATTGCGGCATAAGCACCATACATATACACATCAGTACAGTTTCCATCCCTGATAACATCCTCTAAAAATGGATCCCGGTGTTTGTATTTGATTAAAATACTCTTCTCGGAAACCAATCCAAAATAATCATTCTGATTTGGATTATCAATATCATCCGGAGCACTACCAATATCAGTAGTAGCATAGGTGATATCGTCGGTGATAAATATTGTATCCGAACTTGCCCAAGTCTGTTTACCTGCTACAACACCTTCGATCCAAAGTTGCGATTCTGCATAGATAGAACCATTGATATTTGAACCACTCAATGGAGCCCAAACTGTATCATAGATGGCTATCTGATTTGTCCAGACTGTATCGGCATCAAGATACCAGTTGAGATCTGCTGCAATAGCGGCATTAGCCAAGTCTGCATTATGAGGGAACCAACTGAGAACTGGAAAAGATTTGATCTCTTCCAATACAATATCTCCCTGCATAGCATCCCAGGAATTACCATTGAGCTTTACATAGATAATCTCATATTCGGGATTAAAAGGTCTTACTCCATTTAACTGAATATCAGTAGCATCGGGTTCAAAGATGATAGGTGGAACACCCTCTTCCCAACCAGGTTCAGGAGAACCCTGGAAAATATCATCCATCGGAGCTCCACTTTCAGCCAGGTTTATACCTGAAGGATAATATTTAAATTCTCCGGCAGTTGTAACATAGTCGTAAAATGTTGGCCAACCACCATTGTTTCCACCACCAGCCTGTTGAATCCAAATATCATCATTACTGTGCACTTTACCATAGAATACGTCCGGTCCCCAGAATTTAACGGCTACATCTGCGATAACACCGCTATCTTCATTTTCCGATGCTTCGGTATCAGAAAAATATTGATATTGTGCAAGACTCTGATTTCTTAAATATCGTTCCGTCTCGCGCACAATTGGCAATTTATCTGCAGAGGTATTTTTCCTTGCACGTTTCCCTGTAATTCTTGAGTTAACTGCCACAACCTGTTCTGTAGCATATCCCATAAAGTTGGATATCGTTTCTGGTCTTGACGTATTTTTGATAGTATATGTCGTTACTTTTTCTGGATCAATTATCTCAACTGAGCGTTCTGGTAACGGTCTATTGGGATTAACTTCGATGCTGATACTTGTTCTATAAGCTTCTGTTCTTAATAGCAATTCTTGCTGAATCATATCCTGTTGATAGTATGTATGAAGATGATCTTTCTCTACAATACCAATCAACGAGACAGAAGAGATCAAGGAAACGAGAATTACAACAACAGCCGCCACGAAAGAAACAACAGAGCCTTTTTCGCTAGTTAACAGTTTATTCATAGATCCTCCTAGATTTATGATCCTGCGTTTCCGACCAAGATATAGGTCTCGTAGTCAATTGTCTTAACATTTTTTTCTAAATCATCATCGAGAGCTTCACCTTCCTGGCGTTGCCTATAACGCACTTCAGCTTCAACCCTTACTCCTAATAAAACGATATCTCCAGTTAAACTATCCACTCGTTTGGGATAGAATTCCAGATTTGTAACTCTAAATCTGTTTATCCCATCGATTTTATTGTTACCAGATGGGAAAATCGTCATTGTGCCGGTATTTTTTACACCATATTTAGCCCAACCTTTGATTTCACCCTGATCTGTTAACCAGATCTTGGATTTATAGTCATCATCACTGAGACCAATGCTGGTTCGCAAAGGCTTAATAGTCAATTCTGTTCTAGCAGACGAGATAGTTACTTCTCTGGCGGCCAAAACACCCATCAATGCTTCATTATCAGTAACGTTATCTTTAGTTAAGCCATATCGGATAGTTTCCACTGCATCGAAGAGTTCAGTTTGTAATTGAACATAATACTTCACTTCCTCGAAGGAGCGACCAAAATGGATAATTGCAATTATCATTACAATAAATACTAACGCTGTTAATGGTAATGATGCCATAAGATCAGTTAAACTGAATCCAGATTGATTATTTAACAATTTCTTAATACTATTGCCATTTTCTTTGATTCTTTTCTTCAGGTTTCTCATTCTATTGTAGTCCTCCTGAAGTAATCTTCACGTAGAGTTACATAACGTTTATTAGGAATCGAAAACATCCCCGTGCTCTCCTCCCATTCCATTCTAAGCACTAGTTCATCATACATCACATACGAAGCCACAGATAAATCACTGTGGAATTCTCTACGTGGATATGTAGTAGACATAGTAGCTTCCAGATGGAAATAGGGACTGTGTTCCAGCACGATAGGTTCCCTAACTTCCGTAATGTTCTCATATTTAACAATCTTATCACCATCGGGATTATAGGATTTAATCAGATCCATTTTACCAGCCATACCAAGGAGAACTTTTCTATAATGATAGTTCTCAATAGCTTTGCTTTTGGCAAAATAGATACTAATAAAAAGCCCGGCAATAGCAACCGAAACGATAACCATGACTGCTAAAACGTGAAGAAGGCCGAAGCCCTTTTCGGATTTTAACGTTTTAAAATACATGTTAAAAACCAGCCCCAGATACAAACATCTTAGCGTTATTGGCTATTTCTTCTGCAGTTTTTCTATCAAGAAGACCGTTCATAACGTGGTTGTAAAGTGACTGATCGAGGGACTGCATACCTTCTTTGGTACCGGATTGGATAACTGAAGGTATCTGGTAAGTCTTTTCTTCCCTGATAAGATTTTTCACAGCAGCATTGGCAATCATAATTTCCAATGCAGGAACACGACCCTGTCCATCTTTACGAGGCAATAAAGTTTGAGCAACAACAGCCTGTAATGATTCAGACAACATGGATCTAACCTGTGCCTGTTGTTCTTTCGGGAACATGTCGATAACACGATCAATAGATTTTGTAGCACTACTGGTATGTAGTGTAGCTAAAACCAGATGCCCTGTTTCTGCAGCTGTTAAAGCCAGAGAAACTGTTTCCAAGTCCCTCATCTCACCAACCAGTATCACATCCGGGTCTTCACGAAGTGCAGATCTAAGAGCTGCAGTAAAAGACCAGGTATCGTGGCCCAGCTCTCTCTGATTAACAAGAGAGTTTTTACTGGTATGAACATACTCAATGGGGTCTTCAATTGAGATAATGTGGCAGTGACGATGATCGTTAACATAGTCGATCATTGTAGCCAGAGTAGTTGATTTACCGCTACCTGTAGGACCAGTAACCAGGATAAGTCCTCTGTGTTTCATAGCCAATTTGGCAAGAATCTCCGGTAGACTTAACTCATCAAAGTTCTTGATCTCGTTAGGAATTACACGAAATGCAACAGCTCGTCCATTCAATTGGTGAAAAGCATTTACACGAAATCGAGTATTGTCGTCAAGTTTAGTTGAGAAGTCGATTTCCAATTTTTCTTTGAAGAGAGCCAACTGTGAATCATTCATAACGCTGGCAATCAAATCGTCAACTTCTTTTACAGTTTGACGCGGGAGGTTCAATTTTCTCATTGTACCATGTACTCGTATCATAGGTACCGAACCCGCACTGATATGAAGGTCAGAAGCCCCGGCATCAGCTGTAAACTGTAATAATTCCTGGATGGTTAATGACAAGGAACACCTCCGGCTTAGTCGATGATTTCTTCGTCAGATTCGTCTTCTTCGTCAATTCCCCAACCGTGGTATTCAGCTTCTTCTACATCATAATAAACTTGTTTACCTTC
>CAYYLA010000127.1:0-8341 GCA_964441785.1 uncultured Candidatus Cloacimonadota bacterium
TACTCCATAGCTTATTTTTAATTAGCAAAGTACCAAACACGAGAGCATTGTTACAGAACTTTTTTAGTTAATCAACAAAATTATGTATCAATTTCAAGTTTAGAAACTAAACCCCATTGAGACACCGTATGTCTTTGTAATCGGATTAATTATCGGCGAAATGTTATTTAACGTAAAGAGAGTGTCTCCGGTCTTGAGTTTTGACCAGTTATTGGCTTTAGCGATCATTATTATTCCACCGACAAGACAAGCAACTCCTGGAACCAAAGTTAATATTTCACCAATAGTAACTGCTGTTCCTCTAAAGATATAATAAAAAGCACCCTTAACAGGATCCATCTGTTTTGAAATAGTTTTTCCTGAAGAAACGTAATTGTAAGCTTCATACATTGAGAAAATTGAAAGAGCAAGTATTGGTATAGATGTAATAATTAAAATGTTTCCATGATTTTTTATGTTTTGAACAGATGCTTTTTTGGACAAAACAGTTTTTTTTAATAAAAAATCATCTGAAGACGTTCTATAATTGTTTGAGTTTAAATCTAACAATGATTTATGTTTGTTATAGTAAAAATCAGAAATTCCATGAAGTAATATCCCGGTTCCAAGAAGTGTGAATCCAGAAAACATCAGTGAATATTGAGCAGTTGAAGAATTGTGCCCAGCGAAAGCTTTATCATGTAGAAAAAGACCAAATCCTGCTCCAATAAGAATTGGTCCAGCTATCAAAGTTGTAACAGATGCTTTCAGTAACCTTTTAGATTTATTTTTGTATTTATAAGATCTGTTTTTTGAAATCTTTACCAATTCTTCAAAATTGAAGGGTTTTTCTTTTTTTAAAATACTGATGTTAGTTTCTTTTGATAAAAGGTTTGTCGGGCTAAGAAAAAACAAAAACGTGAATAATGTCAATGTAAATATTAATTTACTGGTTCTCATCTGTCCTCAAATTAAGCGGGTTCAATTAATCAGTCACTTATAGCATAAATTTATATATTTTTAAAATTATTTTCTTGACAAGTTCTTATCTCCTATTTATATGCTGGATATAAATGGTTCGAGATATTTTTATGCTAGATTGCTATTCATTTGTGATAGATAGTATTAAAGATGATGAAAAGTTTGATTTTTTATTGTTATTCGGAGGATAATTATGAGACAGGTGTTTTTTATTTTTATTATTCTGTTTTTGTTTTCAATTTATGGGTTTGAAGCAAGGTATTATTTCCATGGAAAGGATATTGAAGCATTTTATACACAAAGTCCAAATCATGAGAAAATAACGAAAAATGGATTTAATTTCGTATGTAATAAATATCAGAGTCAAAATTTATCCGGGAAGGATTTTATTAATGAAAATCTTTATCCTTTTTTAGATGATATCGTTAATGAGTGTTCATCAGAATGGTTTGCTGTTCCACTTAGTTCAATTTATTTGGGAGTTAAGTATAATGATGCACCTGAAATTGATGGGTTTTCAGGTATGAATAAAGATTACTATTCTGAATATAAAGCAGCTCTCACAGCAATTAAGCACGCTTGTAATGTTTGTGCTTTTTTTTGGGCTAACCCTCTTCTTGGAGGATTTTGTCCGACAGATGTAATTAGTTCCGCTATATACGATGTGAGTGGTCTTACTTCTGCTCCAGGCACTTCAACGACTCTTTCTAGTTTAGTTTCTATTAGTGCATGTATAAATTATTGGAGCTTGTTTGATGAAGATGATTTTAAAATTAGTAAAGAGGTCGATTGTAGTAATTCAACACTTTATCCAATAATGCATGGACAGTTGAATAGTAGAAATTTTGGGAAAAATCCTAAAAAAATGATTCCAGTAATAAAAAACTATATTGAATCATATTTTTATGAGTTATTGATGCTTGCGATCGAAGATGATGATGCTGGTGAGGTTAATTTTTTTGTTACCTATAATGATTTAACTCAACATACAAAAAACTATGTTAACCTTCTTGATTCTAACGTTGATGAGGATATTATTAGATCAGTTGATTATAAAAAGATATTGATGGGGGAACTGTTTCATACAATTGAAGATAGTTTTGCTCATAATTTAAGATATTTGGATTCAGATGGAAGAGGTAATGTTTTAAAAATAGGGGCCGTCTTAAATATGAAGACAAAAGAGGAACTTTATGGTGATTTTAAGCATGATTCTGATTTTGGCCCAATGGATTGGAACTGCGCTTGGGTTGATAATACTGCTAATTGGGATTGGGATGAAGAGATTTCGATTTCTCTTCCAATGGACTTTGATATATTAAGTGGTAATGAACATTATTTTTCATCTTCTTGGATAGATGGATATGGGGAAATAAATTTTATAAAAGATGAGTATGCATCTACGATGGCTTCACATGCAATAGCTGATTTTTTATATAGATTAGGAGAGGCTGTAAAAAAAATAAAAGACCCCAATTTTAAAGGCAAATATAATGATTTTTTAGATCCTTTAATTGAAGAGTATCTTAGAAGATGGTTCACTGATGGAACTGACATATTTGATCCTATATATTCAAATGACTATTTTTCAGAAGATTATGATTCAATAATAAGTGATTCTAAATGGGAAAATTTTCATAATGTTGATTTATGGTTTGAGTCTGGGATATACGATAGAACAGGGCTAAATATAAAGGCTGTTTTTTTGCCTTGGATCCCAGAATCTGAAAGGTGCAGTTTAAGCACCTCTGATCAAGCTAATCGTTGGGTTTTTAAAACAATTGAAAACTATCCTTTGCATCTTGATTTTGTTGAAGGAGCAATTAATTCATACGATTCCTCTAAAAATATAATGACGTTTACAAAAAGCAGCTTTAATGTTATTTGGTCTTGGTTGGATGGAAATAGTGTAAATTCTCTTGATTTTGCTGATCGAGGTTATCTTGAGCAAAAATTTTCTAATTTCGAAGAGCAAAAAATTTATGAGCTTCCAGATAGTACAGAAAGAAGTCCCGCAGCAATTTTTATTCCAAGAGGGTTTAAAGTTTGTCTACACTATGAATCTGATGGTATTCCTGAATTTGACGATAATGATGCAGCTCGATTTTTCAAAATGCCAACTTATCGTTGTTTTTATGGCGGAAAATCTGGAAGGCTAATAACCGGAGGGAAAGAGGATGCATTGAAGCCGGGAACAAAAATATATGCGAAACCAATTGATATTGATGGTGACTATTTTTTTGATGACAAAGATAACTGTCCTTTTGATTTCAATCCAAAACAGGAAGATTTCGATGGAGATGGAATAGGTAATCCATGTGATTCTGATTTTGATGGTGATGGGATTGATAACGAACGAGATAACTGTCCTTATGTTTATAATCCTGCTCAGGTAGATAGTGACAATGATGATGTGGGAGATGTTTGTGATGCATGTCAATATGTGAAAGACGAAAATGAAGGTCGCCCTATTGCACACTATATTCCTAATATAATTTTTCCTACAATAGAGTCTATTCCTTATGGATTAATTGAAGAGCAGTTATATCAAACAGTTGACGGTGAATGGAAGATGATTGATTCGGACTTAGATGGTGTTCCTGATGATTGTGATAACTGTAAATTTGTTCCTAATCCAAGAAAGGTTGTGAGTCATTATAAGGAGATCCTTTTGGCTCCTAAAGATCCGGACTCGGATTATCCTGATGAAGGCGGAGCTGCGGCAATGGTTCAAACTAGAAGCAGCGGTAAAATCTACAATAGAGGCTATCCTTTTGTTAATCCAACAATTAATTGGAGTACAAATGCATTAAATTATGCTAAATTTGAAAATATTCCCGGACCTTTTTACGCTTGGCAGGCAGATCATGATCTTGATGGGATAGGAGATGTTTGTGACTATAATGGTGGCGAGAACGGTATGGATACGGGTAATAATCCAGGTACATCGGTCGCAAAAATATCGAATATTGTTCCAGAAAGAATTATTGAGCAGGAAGATTCTGGACCGATAAAATTTGTAGAAAACGCACTTTATAAACTTGAGCTATTTGCTGCAAAATGGAATGAAGCGGGAATAGATCCTTTTGATGTTGAAACAAAAAGTACTGTTCATTTCTGTGGAATGTCTAAAGAGGATTATGTTGATAATTTATATGGCTCGAATTGGGGGAGAACAGGTTATTGCACGTTCGGTGAAGCAACAGTTTATGCCGATTTTTATGGATGTACTCCTGGACAACCGAACAACGAGTGTCTTCCAGCACACTTTGAATCAAAGAAAGTTGCATTTGGGTACAGCCATGGAACAGACCCGGCGGTGGCAACATTAGCTCCAGAAGAACAGAAACCCTGGACACATATTGCATGGTCAAACAGTCTGAATGATGCTAAGAAAATTAACCAAGAGAATCTTGGTGATCATCGAATACCGATAATTGCAAAGAAGGGAAGTTTTTTCAATAGAATTCCCTATGTAAAAGCACTTGAAGACAGTGGTATAGGAATCAAAGTTTCTCCATTCTGGAATTGGAGAGAAGATGCTTATAATTATCTTCAGTGTAATATAAAAGAGTATGATATTTGTAATCAGCTTGATGTTGAAGCAGGAAATCCTGATGATGCAGAAAAGTTTTTCTACACACTTTCTGCAGGAGCAAGGGGTGATGGAAGAGACTATATCGTCGATTCTTTAAGCGGGGGGAAAAGAATTAATCCTCATTATTTTCATAATGAGAGGATGTATGCGCGATCAGATAGATATTCGATTAATGCATTCCAAGCGTTTGCTTTTGCCCAAGGTTTAGAATCATTTGAAAAATATTTGAAATTCCCAAAATTATTTAAGTATTCGCAGCAACCTGATATTGATATAGATGTTAAAAAAGTCTCTCACTGGATAGTTACAGATACAAATTATAACTTTATAAATAAGTCGGTTCCAGAAAATAGTTTGGCAATTACATCCGGTCCATTCAATACCCTTTACTCTATCGTATCTGAAGATGGTGGAAAAAAAGCTCTTTATATAAATTATGCAGAAGACGCGGGAGATTGGCACAGACTTTTTATGATTTCAAACTTTCCAGCTGAATTGGAAATAAGGGGGATAAACCTTATTGGTGAATCCCTTTACATTGCCGGAGTTGATGAAGGTATTACAGGTTCTCCGTTCAGAATTTACAGATTCAACATGAACCCCGCTGTAATGAACATGTCAGTGATTCATGAGTTTGATGCTCCACTTTATCAGGTTTCTTTTCTTGAAGTTAACAATACTATCTTTATGTCTGGAATATCTGAAAACGCTCTTGCCGTTTACAGCTTAAACTCTTATGATGTATCTGAAAAGATTCAGCTGCCTGTAAGACAGGGATATACATTAACAACAGACGGATCTTCACTTTATATTTCCGGTGGAAAAAATGAGAATGAAGTTCCATTTAACGACATAATAGTTTCAAATGATAATGGAAAGACTTGGGAAGAGTTTGCTGATCTCAGTAACTATCAAGTTGACATTTCAACCAGTTTTATCCATTTCTCCAATGGAGTTATGTACATAGTAAACCCTGAAGAGGAGCCTGAAGAAGGATTCAGAGCAATGACATCTATAAACATTTCGACAGGAGATATTGCAGTTGAAGAAATACTTATAGATTCAGACGCTGTTGATGGTGATGAATCAGAAATATGCTTTTTTGAAGAATCCAACTTTCTTGAATCAGGAATTAATATCTACGGAGTATGCACTCCATACACTGAAAAGAACTTCAGCTCATTCTCTGTCGGTTCTACGGTTAAAACTCTTGCCGGATCAGTTAACCTCCTTGCGGTTGGAACAGGTAATGATGTGAAAATCTATGACATCTCAGAGCCATTAAATCCACAGCTTCTTCATACTCAGAGTGTTTACGGACCTGCTTCAGACATGCTGATCTATAACAATAAACTCATTGTTGCAGTTGAAAACGGAATAGATTCAATTGATTTAGAGACTCTTACTTATACTCATATTGCAACATATGGAACGACAAAAGCAATAGAAATGTATGACGGTAAGCTTTATGTTGGTGACGGACAGGGAATAAAAGTTCTTAATCCCGATGATTTAACCATTCTTCAGCAGGTAAACACATCGGGAGATGTTTCTCAACTGGCGATAATTGACGATGTTATCTACACTATCGAGTGGGCAGGTTTGAAAAGATACGATACCACCACACTGAGTTCCATTACTACGGATTCTTATTATCTTCAGGATGAAGAAATGTTAGCTTATGATGGAAAACTCTATGTTTCAAAGAACGGTTACATTGAAAAACTTACATTCAGTGGAAGTGCTGTTATTGAAGCAGATCTGATGGGAGATGAGATTGATTTAAGAAATAGCTACACCACTGATTTTTATACATATTTTCCTTCTGGTTCTAGTTTGAGAATAAGTACAGTTCAGGAAATCCCTGAACCGGTATGCGGAAACGGAGTGGTTGAAGATGGTGAAATCTGTGACGGCAACTCTGTAGCATGTACATCTTTAAGTGGTGATTATATTGATGGCATAGCTACTTGCAATTCAACATGTAGCGGATATGATGAAAGTAGTTGTGAAGAAGATGATGGGTGGTAGACCTTCGCCACTCTGATTCAAGTTAACTTTAAAGTGGGTTTTATAATGCGTAATTTGCTGATAATATTACTTCTGTTTTTCTTCTGGTCATGTACATCATGTAACTCAGAGAAACCTGATGACAGCAATAATGACACTGATGTTTTGCCGGACGTTACTACAGAAAATGATACAGGAAGTGATTTCTCTCCTGATCTGAAACAGGACAATGATATCGCTGAAAGCGATAATAATGTCAATGATACGGACTCAGATCTTGTTGATGCTGCTGTGGCGGATGATAAAGACTCTCTACCGGACGAAAATGATGAAACAGAAATTCCTGATTATGATTATCCTGCTGGAACTGATGGAGATCCTGATTGTCCGAGTCTTTTAAATCCGGGATTTCCTTATGAGGATAAGAATGGGAAAACAACATTCTGTAGAAAATGTGATCTTCCGGCACCAGCTAACGATCCTCAATGTATTAGAAATCTCTGGGAAATGAACAACAGGTTAATTATGGAGAGATTCCCTGATTACTACTGCTACCCTCTTCCATGTGATGTTACGGATAAGGCTGTAAAGAATGATTCACCAATTATTGGAAAGTGTGAGATAGATGTTGAATCAAAAATCTATCATGGTTCGACAGGCGTTTTTAAACAGGGAGATATCTGGGATGGAAAAATAGGGATGTATGCCAGTGCAGGAAAAAATATTGATGAGAAATATATCGTTGTTGGTAGTCTGCTCTATGATATTGAGACAAAGAAATACACTATGGTAAGTTGGTCAACCCCGAAACAGGCATACAAGCATGATAGATTTATCTTCTTAACTGGAAACACATATGATATGCAAGGGTACTTAGCATCAGCCAAAAAAACAGACAGTGGATGGAAATATGAATTTATATATAAAAATGAATGGAATGCCGTTGAATTTATTTATCCCCCTGCAATTGGTGAAAACTACGTTCTGATTAATGTAACCCGTGCAAACGGGACAGCTCCAAAAGAGATACTTTATGCTTCTGTTGATGATTGGAATTGGAAAAAACTGGGGGAAGGAACAGTGATTTATCCTCAGATATTTGATGGCAAAGCGGTCTTTAATTATGATAAAAATATTTGGTTATGTGATCTTAAAAAATCACCAACAGATATCGAAAATGATTGTAAAAAAATTAATAGAGATGATGAAGTCGCCTCGGCACCTTTCCCAAACAAACAGAACTACGAGAAAATTGCTTACAATGGTGGTAACGGTCTTGATAAGTTTGTCGTTGCGGATCTTTCGAAAGATCCTACAGAGTATTCTGAATTAGATATTCAACCAAAGTCTCCGGATTTAATATCATATACTTCGGGACAGTGGGATGGAGATATAATTGTATTTTCTGAAATGTATGATTATTCAGAAGTCGATGTTGATTACCGTTTATGCTATCATTCAATAAGTAAGGGTAAAAAGAGCTGTTTCCCAAATCCTGATCCCTATGAAAACCAGATGGGATATATCTATGGTGGAGTAGAAGGTAAATATATCACTTATCAACCTACCGGAGCTTTGATTCTTCGGGATATGGAGTGTTACTGTGCAGAGTATCCTGATCAGTGTCTTTATGATGATTATATGTCTGAAACAACTATCTTGAAAAAGAAATTGAAGTAAACAGCAGTAGAATATAAAGCATTATTTAATACAAAAAATTTTTACTCTTTAGAGTAATAAAAAATAGTATAATGTAGTGCTTGATTTTCTTTA
>CAYYLA010000128.1:0-8296 GCA_964441785.1 uncultured Candidatus Cloacimonadota bacterium
ATCCAGGAATTAATGGAGGAGATTGCCAACGAGGATCTATTGAAATCGATGGAGGATCTTCAAAAGAACATGGAGAATCTTGATACTGAAGCAATGAAAAAAGCGATGGAAGATTTTAAATTCTCTCTGGAAGATTTCTCTGATAAATTACAACAGACAATAGATTTACTGGAAGCGATAAAGAAGGAGCAAACCCTTCAGAAAGCTCTTGAAATTGCCGAAGAGATGGAGGAGATGCAGTCTGATCTTCTCAGTAAAACAGAGAACCAGGATGATCTCTCTTCACTGGCAGATGAACAGAAACAGATCTCTGACAAGTTGGAATCCTTGCAGGAACAGCTGGAGAAGATGGAAGAGATGTTGGATCCCCAAAAGGATGGTGAGATGATGGATCAGTTATCTCAGTTACAGGAGCAGATGCAGCAAGATAGTCTTGACTCCGATCTTCAGCAGAGTATGGAACAGCTTCAGCAGAATCAGAAATCATCTGCTCAGCAATCTCAGCAACAAGCTATGGAGAAGATGCAGCAGATGACAAGTATGCTGTCTCAAATGCAGCAGATGATGTCCAGTTCATCGTCTGCAGAAATGGGTGAGGTCCTGCAGGAAACTATTGATCGCTTATTGCTTCTTTCTTATCTGCATGAGGAATCTAAGGATTGTTATGTTGATGATCCCTTTTTAATTCTTACTGAACAATTTGCCAATTTCGAGACCATGAATCTGACGCTGGAGAGACTTTTCAGCGTTCCAATGATTATGTTTGCATTGGGACCAAAATTTATGTATGATTCTAATAATACCAGTAGTGAATATCGTGAGATGTTTCAATACATCAACGATGCAAAAAAATATAAAATACCCGAATATCTTGGCAATATCAGTGCTGGTATAAACCTTATGATTTATGATTTGCTTCAGGCCAGTAATAATATGCAGCAACAGGGCGGAGGTAGCGGTGGCATGCAGTCCCTGATGCAGGCATTACAGCAGATGGGTCAGCAACAGATGGCTATGAATATGCTTACACAGCAGATGATGCAACAGCTGGGTAAGAATGGTAAGATGAGTAATGAGATGCGTGATCAGGCTCAACGGATAGCAGAACAGGAACAACGTTTAGCCGAAAATCTAAAACGCCTTTTACAGAGTGACCCGGAAGCGCAAAAACAGACAGCAGCCATGAATAAAATCATTGATGATCTTGAGGGAATTTCTAGAAATCTGAAACGTGGAAAAATAAATCAGGACCTGTTAGATCAGCAAGAACGGATATTATCCAGATTATTGGATGCCCAGAAATCTGTACATAAGCGTGAATTCAGTAAAAAACGTAAGGCAGAAACAAGTGAGGTTCAAGAATGGGATCTGCCTGAAGAAATAAAAATTAAATTTGATAAACTAAGACAAAAAGCTTTGCTGGAAGAGGATTACAAAGATTTTCCTCAGGAGTATCAAGCATTGATAAAAGAGTATCTGAAATTGTTAAATGAACGAGCTGACGAGTTAAAATAATGAAACGAATAATATTACTAATTACACTAGGCTTAATCCTATCCAACCTTTGGGGGGAAGAGATTAAAGAACGGGATGTGTTGATAAGGCAGGCTAACAGGTTAACTGCTACACGTAAGTATATGCTTGCTAATGAGTTGTTGGATAAGATTCTGGTTAAATCACCTGGAGATGTTGAGGTTATCACAAAGATGATAAATAATCATCTCCTGCTCTCGGAATTTGATAAGGCTGAGCAATTGCTTGAGGAGCAAAGACGCTATTTGAGCGGTTATGCCGAGCTACAATACGAGGTAAGAATTTTACTGGCAAAATCACAACCTGAAAAGGCTTATACCAAGGCAGATCAATATCTGGACAAGAATATTGCGAACCTGAAAAGTTTTGAAGAGCTGGCGGGATTGTTTGAGAGCTATCGTGCTCATGATCAGGCACTGGAATTCTATCTGCGAGGAAGAGAAGCTGCTGGTGATCCAAATCTCTTTACAAGAAGAATTGCCAATACCTTGGATAATGCCGGTCGATATAGAGAGGCTTTACCGGAATATCTTAAACAGGCAGATCAATTTAAGAGTTATAAACACTATGTGTTAAGCCGTGTTAAAAAGATGTTGGATAAGGATGAATCACTGGTTGAACTTATCGCTGATTTTCGCATGTCCAACGACAATTCAACGATTATTGAGATCTATGCAGAGGCCCTGGCTTATATTGGTGATACCGATGCTGCTCTTCAGCAATTTTTATTAATAGATAATGAATTGTTAATTCGTTTTGGTAAACAGCAGGCTAAACTTGGATCCTATGATATCGCCCTGGATGCTTATCAAACCTATATTGAACACTCGGAAAATCCATCCAAAGCAGCGGATGCAAAATATCAATCTGCTGAGATTATGATAGCAAAGAATGATTATCAACAGGCGCGAGTTGTTCTGAATGATCTTTATGCAGATAGTGAATTGCGGAAGGACAAATTCAGATATCGAACCAGGGTTAATCTGAAAAGCAGAATTTTACTCTCCAGGATGAGTTTGATCCTTGATAAAGATCCGGATAAGGCACTTCGTTTTCTGGATGAAGCTGAAGCCTTTGCTTATAATGAGAAAGAGCGTAATGAGTTAGCCTTTAAGAAGGTAGAACTAAATCTATTTCTGGCACAATATAATGAGGCCGAACTCAATTTGAATCAATCTATTGATGATGATAATCGTGAATCTGATGCTTATAGAGAAGGTGTTTATTATCGTTATCTTCTGGCACTTTTCAGATCCCATGAAAGCGCAGACAGTCACGTTAGAGAGGTGTTGATTTATCTGCCCGGGGATAAAAGAGTTAACGATGCTTTGATGCTGAATATTCATGTTGGAAAATTAAACGAATCATCTCAATCAGATGATAATCTTCCGGGAGATAAATTACTCGACATATATAGAGAATACAGTCTTTTCAGATCAAAGGAGCAGGTAGATTCTTTGCTGTTACTAGCCTCTGAAACCGAAAGTGAAGTGTTGTATGTTCTGGCATTGGAGTGGGCTATCCAAACTGGATATGAAGAAATTGTAAGTGAAGTTGCAGTACGGGAATTTTTACAACAGGATTATCAACAATTTGCTAAACGAAGAGAAGCTGAATGTTCTGAAAATTCAGAGGTAACTCAGTCTATTGTAACAAATTTCTTGTCTGAAAATCCCCAATCTGTATTCTCTCCTCAATTCAGGAGGTTAATAGCAGAATGAATCGACGTTATTTAAACTACATTATATTATTAGTTGTTCTTTTCCTTATTATTAGATTTTCTCAGCTGGTCTTTTTTCTCGCTATAAAATTCTGGTATATATCAGTACCCATAGCGATTTATTTTGTGTGGCGATTTCATTTCAGGAAGATATCACGCGATAAGAAGCGCGTAATAAATGGTCTTGATCCAAAGAATGAGATTAAAACAGATCCACCTACTTTTGAAGATGAGGACAATGGAGACTAACGTTATCTCTGTTCATAATCAGGCGTATTTGAACAGTTTCAAATACTATCTTTCTGTTGAAAAAGGTCTTTCTGAGAATAGTGTAAACAGTTATCTGACAGATCTGAATGGCTTTTTTACATTTATTCATAACGATGTCGAGGAAGTGATAGGAAGTGATGTGGTTAATTTTCTGGCTGATTTGCAGGAGACCGGTTTAACCAATACCTCCATTGCCAGAAAGAGCAGCGCTTTAAAGTCATTTTTTCGGTTTTTGCAGGAAGAGGAAATAGAACTCTCGTTGAAACTGAATGAAATCCCCTCTATCAAACAGGGAAAGCGTCTTCCCGATGTCTTAAGTAAAGATGAGATGCTTAGGTTTCTGGATACAATTGATCAATCAACACCTTTGGGTGAGCGTAATAAAGCGCTGTTCGAATTGATGTATGCCAGTGGTTTACGTATCTCTGAAGTTATTAATCTCAGTATCCATGACTTCATCTGGGAGCAGAATGCTGTACGCGTTACCGGTAAGGGTAGCAAACAACGGATACTGCCTGTCGCTTCTAAGTCGATTGATTTTATCAAAGCCTATATTGCCAGTGGACGGGAATTGTTGCGGAAGGATAAGCATACCGATGTGCTGTTTTTGAATAGATTTGGCAATGGGTTGAGTAGAATGGGTATCTGGAAGATGCTAAAAAAACAGGCCGATATTGCCATGATTAATGGACATATCTCACCGCATACAATCCGGCATTCTTTTGCAACTCACTTGTTGGAAGCGGGAGCGAATTTGCGTGTTGTTCAGATGTTATTGGGTCACGTTAGCATTAATACAACTCAGATTTATACAAATATAGATGTAAATTTTATTGTCAAAGAGCATAAATTATATCATCCAAGAAGTTGATAGGTCAAAAGATGTTGCCCTGGTTCCGCAGATTTGACAAAGGAATAAAATGACATTATTATTATCTAATAACCTGAAATGGAATATAATAGCAGTGCTAATTACTTTTTTATTTTAATATGGAATTTATTATGCATTTGTTGTTTATTGTTTGTAGGTTGATAGATTATGATGTTGAAATTGATTTATTGACATAAGATTGTTAATTTTAAAAATTGCGTAAATTGTAAAACGGAGGTTTTTATGTATAAAGGTTTAAAGACATTAAGTATCCTGCTCTTAATAATTATGGCAGTATCGCTTTTTGCCGAAAAACCCTTGGAAAGAGTTGCTAATGAACAAGGTGTTGAAGCTGAGGACTTTTTCAAAAATAAGGATTTTGCCAATGCAGGACCAAAATTTGAAGAAGCTATAGCTACATTAAAAGAAGCTGAAACAAACGATGGTATTCCCATGGATAATGAAAAGAAGAATAAATGGCTTCTTTATGCTTATCAATCATATGTGCAAAGCAAAAAATTCGGCGATGCAATTAGAGTGCAGGATTTAAGAATTGCAGCTGATCCTGGTGAATACAAACTTGTGAAAGAGAAAGCAATAATTCAGGCAAAATATATGAAAAATCCAGAAGCTGGTATTGCTTCATTGAAAGCTTTCGATGCTCAAAAGAGTTCATTCAATGCAAGAAAACTTGCAGCTAAATACTATAAAGATTATATGAATGATAATCAAAATGCGTTGATGTGGTATCAGAAAGCATTCGAATTAAAGAAAGATTCAAAAGTTCTTACACAGATAGCTACGTTGCATAAGGATCTTGGAAATAATGCCGAAGCTGTTAAAGCTTATGAAAATTATATTAGCACTGAAACCAAAGAATCCAAATTGAATACTGCTTATAAAAATCTTGCTGCTCTCTATGAGGAGATGGGTAATAATAGCAAATCAATTGAATATTTCGAAAAAGCTCTTACAATTAAGAGTGATGACAAATTCGTATTACTTCTTATGACTAAATACTATGACCTAGGAAATTATGACAAGACTCTTGAGAAAGCTGCTCAGTATTCTCAGCTTAAACCAGGAAATCTTGATTCGATTTATTACCAGGCTATGGTTAAATATGAAAGAGGTGATAAAGCTGGTGCTACCGCTGAATTTGAAAAACTTGTTAATGATGCTAAATATGGAAAAATTGCTAAGGGTTATATCGAATCAATCAAATCTGAATAAGATAAGAAAATCGAGGGAAAAATGAAAAAAGTAATTGTTGCCGGTAACTGGAAGATGAATAAGAACTTTGTCGATGCTGAGAATTTTCTGACGGATCTGTCGGAATTTCTTGATGATAAAGATCTGCTTAATACAGAAGTAATAATCTGTCCACCTTCACTCTATCTTGAACTTGCTACAGATTATGCTGATGAATCACAATTCCGGGTTGGTGCGCAAAACGTCAGTAATCATGACTTTGGTGCATATACCGGTGAAGTTTCTGCTCCTATGTTGTCTTCAATTGATTGTGACTACTGCATAATCGGGCATTCAGAGCGCAGGAAGTATTTCAATGATACTGATGATCTTGTTAATGCTAAACTTCTAACGTTACAGCAGAATGAGATTATTCCCATTATTTGTGTTGGTGAAACCCTGGAAGAGAGGGAAGCAGGTATAACAAATGATGTGGTATCTGGTCAGCTTGAAGGTGCTTTTAGAAATGTTAAGATAGAGGATGATATTGTTATCGCTTACGAACCTGTCTGGGCAATCGGTACTGGTAAAACTGCAACTCCTGTTCAAGCTCAGGAAATCCATAGCCTGATTCGTAATTGGCTTATTGAGAACTTTGGAAGAGAGATTGCAGAATCCTTGCCTATTCTCTATGGTGGTAGTGTGAAACCTGATAACTTTAAAGAATTACTTGCTCAACCCGATATCGATGGTGGTTTGATAGGCGGTGCTTCTCTTGATTTAGAAAAATTCGTGTCGTTAATTGATATTGCCGTGGGTAAATAGATTTTAGTGATAAATCTTGAAAACCCACGGTTTTTTAACCGTGGGTTTTCTTATATAAGGAAAAGGAAATACAATGCTTGATTTGAAATTTATTCGTAATAACAAAGAGATTGTTGAAACCGCTATTCGAAATAAAAATGAAAAAGGCGATATCAACAAATTGTTAGAATTGGATGAGAAGAAGCGAACATTACAATTTGATTATGATAATCTTCGCGCTGAACAAAACAGTGTATCAAAAAAGATTCCCCAACTGAAGAAGAGTGGTGGGGCCGTGTCTGGTCTGTTAAAAGGTATGGGTAAAGTATCTGCTCAAATAAAAGCCATATCAACAGAGTTGAGCGAAGTTGAGGATTTGTTGCAGCAGGAAATCCTGCGTATCCCAAATATCCCTCATGAATCTGTTCCAATTGGCGCTGATGAAAGTGCAAATGTGGAAATACGCAGCTGGGGAGAGAAATCTACTACTGATTTCAAACGTCTTGATCATATCGAGTTGGCAGAAAAAAGAGTATCCCTTGATGATGATAATGCCATTCTTGATTTTAAAAGGGCCTCAAAAATGGCCGGTAGCGGTTTTGCCAGTTATACTGGTAATGGTGCAATGCTTGAACGTGCACTGATTAATTTTATGCTCGATTTCCATATCATGAAACATGGCTATAAAGAACTCTCACTTCCCATTATTGTTAATAGTGAGTCTATGACAGGGACTGGTCAATTACCAAAATTGGCCGATGATATGTATCGTGTAGAGAATGATGATTTATATATGGTTCCCACTGCAGAGGTCTCTGTAACCAATTTCCACGCTAAGGAGATTCTCGGTTATAAGGATCTCCCTGTTAAATATGTTTCATATAGTCCTTGCTTCAGAAGAGAAGCTGGATCCTATGGAAAGGATACTAAAGGATTACAGCGACTTCACCAATTTAATAAAGTTGAGATGGTTCAACTGGTTCATCCCGATGATTCCTTTGAAGTCCTCGAAACTATGATCAATCATGCAGAAGATATATTGAAAGCTCTGGGACTACATTATAGAGTATTAACTCTTGCTACAGGTGATCTCAGCTTTGCATCTACTAAAACTATTGATCTTGAGGTTTGGGCTCCTGGTGCTCAGAAATATCTTGAGGTCTCTTCTATTAGTAATTTTGTGGATTTCCAGGCTCGAAGAGCTTCGCTTCGCTTTAGAGACCAGGATGATAAGGTCCGATTTGTTCACACTCTTAATGGTTCAGGTCTGGCAACGCCACGAACATATATCGCTTTGATTGAGAAATATCAGAATGAAGATGGGTCAATTAATGTACCTGATGTCTTGCAACCCTATCTTCAGGGTAAGACAGTTATCTAGATTTTTCATAAATTAAATATGAAGCACGGGAGTAAAATTCCGTGCTTTTTTTTTGCTTTTTGGATAAGTCAGATCAGCGATTTCAATCTGGATTTTATTGATGAAGAAATTAATCAAAAAAAATGCCAGGCAAATATATTCAATTATATTATAAGATAGCGCACATGGATGTCACATCAGAGGCAGGTAATTGAAAAAAACGTATTGACACAAAAAGGCCGGAAACAGCATATGGCAACACGTTGTTCATTAAAAGCAAATAAGTGCAAAATTGAGATTCGAAAGATTCTCCGAAGTGGGAGGGTTGAGAGTTGTTAAAAGTCATAAATATCTATTTTCTTAATGATTAAAATTGATGTTAAAAAATAAATTAATTTTTTTTAAGAAATAGGTTGACAGAAAAACTCCAGATTTCATTTTTGCCAAACCTTGTTTTTATGAGGTGCGAAAAATTAGATCTTTAAAAGCTAAAACAGATAGAAGTGTATGGTGAGTGAATAATATATAAAATTAATAATGAAGAGTT
>CAYYLA010000129.1:0-8274 GCA_964441785.1 uncultured Candidatus Cloacimonadota bacterium
AGATTATTACGTTTTAATACAACATCACACATGCTGTACATGGATTTAACTGCGTGTTTGAAGATCTTATTACCTTCCATGGTTATCACGTGGCGATTATCGCGAACCGATTTTTCTGAAGCCGGCATTCTGGAACCACCGGCAGGTTGAACCAGAAGATCGTAATTAGTACCATCAGCTGATAATTCTGAATCGATGAATCTCGATATATCAGATGGTTCGGAACGGGAAATAACCGTAGCTCCTGCACCATCCCCAAAAAGCACGCAGGTTCCTCTGTCATCCCAATTTAATAACTTGGATAAAACCTCAACACCAATAATCAGAGCATTTTTACAGATACCATTTTCAATATATTGTTTTGCAATATTGGATGCATATATCCACCCTGTGCAACCAGCGGAGATATCAAAGGCTGGAAAATTTTTAATACCCAGACGCTCCTGAAGTATGCAGGCTGTTGAGGGGAACAGGTGATCATTAGATATACTTGCAACAATAATCAGATCAATATCTTTGGCTTTGACGTTTGCAGATTCAAGAGCTTTGATTGCTGCTTCGTAAGCTAAATCTGATGCCGCCTGATCTTCTGTGGCAAAATGGCGCTCGAACATGCCTGTTCGCGTGCGAATCCATTCATCACTTGTATCGACCTTCTTCTCAAGATCAAAATTATTAACGATTTTCTCGGGAACATACATCCCGGTTCCACTTATCTTTGCATTGTATTTAGCTATCATATTTCTTACCTTCATAATACTCTTTAGCATGTTGAATAAACCCTGATTTGGCAATGTTTGCAGCTGCTTTGATTGCATTCTTTACAGCAACACCGTTAGATCTACCATGACCAACAACAGCGATTCCGTTTAATCCTACTAAAAGTGCTCCACCATATTCAGTGTGATCCAATTTCTTTTTCAGATATGAATAAGCAGGGAAACTGAGCAGGGCCCCTATTTTGGCAACCCAGTCTTTCTTTATCTGCTCTTTAAGCATGCCAAGAATGGCAAGGGCAGCACCTTCAATTGTTTTCAGGATAACATTGCCTACAAAACCATCGCAGACTATTACATCTGCTGTGCCCTGTAATACATCCTTACCTTCTATATTACCAATAAAATTGAGGTTTTCGTTGTTCTCAAGTAACGGATAGACCTTTTTAACAAGGTCATTTCCCTTGCTGCTCTCTTCTCCGATATTCAATAAAGCTATTTGAGGCTTATCAATGTTAAAGAAAAAGTGTGAATAAAGATTTCCCATCTCGGCAAATTGCAAAAGATTGGTCGGATTACAATCTACATTAGCTCCCACATCCAGGATAATAGCAGGATCTTTAACTGTGGGTAAGGCGATTGCAATAGCTGGGCGCAGAACATTCTTTATCCGACCCAGAGTCAGTAATGATGCAGTCATAACCGCACCGGTATTTCCAACACTTACAAAGCCGTCAGCAAGGCCTTCTTTATGTAGTTTTACAGCTTTTACAAGAGATGAGTCTTTTTTCTTCTTAACCATTTGAGCTGGTGAATCGTGCATAGAGATAACCTCGGTTGCGTTAATAACTTCAATTTTATCTCTATCATAGATATATTTGTCCAACTCGTTATTGAGGACATCCTCCTTGCCAACCAGAAGGATTTTTTCACAAATCTCCTCCTTTATAGCAAGAACCGCACCTTCCACTTCCGGGAAAGGTGCGTTATCACTACCAAAAGCATCTAATACGATACGCATTTATTCTTTAATCTCAATAACCTTCTTGCCGTTGTAATGTCCACATTGAGGGCAAATATTATGAGGGCGACAAATCTCACCACAGTTTGAACATGTTGCTGTTGTTGGTGATTGTGCCTTGTAATGGGTTCTTCTTTTATCTCTGCGAGATTTAGAAACTTTTCTTTTTGGAACTGCCATCTTAACTCCTTATCTATTTAACTCTTTAAATCACAATATATTATGCATATTTATGCATTTGAGAAACCACAATATTTTCCGGCCTTTATGTGTCAAGAATTTTGAACGCACAATAGCGCTATTTTATTGCAGAAGCTATTTTTAGAATAAGCTTCTCTTTTTTACAAATCTGTGATGAAATCTCATAAGCCTCCTGGATTTTAGAGACAGCCCCTTTTCCTGTAGAGACATCATTGCAATAGACTCGACCTAATTCATCTCCGCTCTTGACTTTATCTCCTATCTTCAGTGGTAAATATGCCCCTGAACTGTAATCCAATGTTGAGGTTAATGTCTTTCGACCTGCTCCTATATCCACTAGAGCATAACCAACAGCTTGTGAGTTGATCTTCTTTATCCAACCATCTCCAGGTGCAGGTATAGGCAACTCATATTTGGCCTGCGGTAATAGATATGTATTGTCGCAAACCCTTGGATCTCCTCCTTGAAGCTCAATAAACTCTCTAAAGGTTTTTAAGGCTGATCCATCATTTATAACCTTATCAATCATAACTTCAGCTTCCTCTAAGGAGGTTGCTTTTTCCGATAACAGTAACATCTCACAGGCTAAGCTTTTGGTGATTTCATAAATGTCTGGAGCATAATTGCCTTTTAGAAAATCTATCGATTCTTTTATCTCAAGCGCATTGCCACAATAATGACCCAACGGCGAATTCATATTTGTGTAAACAACGGAAACCTTTTGATTAAAACTTTCTCCGGTTCCCTGCAACAATCCTGCCAGTTGCTGTGCTGTTTCCATATTCTTGATAAATGCACCAGCTCCTACTTTAAGATCAATAACCAGACTTTGGGCTCCTTCAGCTATCTTTTTACTCATAATACTAGCTGTTATCAGTGGCAAACTCTCTACAGTTCCAGTTACATCTCTAAGTGCGTAAATCATCTTATCTATTGGAACTAACTCTGAGGATTGACTGATAATAGAGAATCCGCATTTATCAATAAATTTACGAAAATCTGCTTCATCAAAGTCTGTTCGTAGTCCGGGAATGGCTTCCAGTTTATCAAGTGTCCCTCCCGTATGCCCCAGACCACGACCGGAAATCATGGGAATGGGCGCACCGCAAGCAGCTACAATAGGGGCAAGCATGATACTGATCTTATCACCAACTCCTCCGGTTGAATGCTTATCCACGGTGATATTTTTTTTAGAAAATTTTATTTGCTTACCAGATTCAATATATATTCTCGCCAGTTCTGCAATCTCAGATGGGATCATTCCTTGTTGAAAAATTGCCATCAAAAGAGAAGACATCTGATAATCAGGGATCTTTTTTTCAATATAGGCGTTAAAGGCAAATCGTATCTCATCTGCTGTCAGGATGCCACCATCCCTTTTTTTTATTATTATTTCAACAATGTTATAATCCATAACAACTCCTTTTGCTTATATTAAACAAATTTACAAATCCGGCTTAATTACTTCCAGAAATTTTTTTAATTGAAACTGTGATTGCCATTTCCAGAACATCTTCCCATCTACATAATCGATATCATTTCTCTTGCAGTAATCAATCAAAGGTGTATCGTTCTTTCCGTATGGTAAATCAATTATATAGCTTGGATTGTTAACGGTGAACTCAGCCAGAAAATCCTCGTTATTAACTCCCAGCGAGGTGCAATTTATGAGGATCGAAAAATGATGATTTTTCAAGCAGCTCTTATTGATAAAATTGAGATTATACTTTGTTGCCAGATTCTCACAGGCAATTGAGTTTCTACCTGTAATAAAAATATTATCAGCCCTATATAATGTAGTCGCTACTAATTCAGCCATGGAGCCGGACCCTGTTATCAAAACAGAAAAAGAAGAATCTCCCAACGGCTTCAGGGCTTTGTCCAATGCTATTTTGTCAGAATTATAGAAGTTGTTTGCAGGTGCTATGTAAAGGTTGGATATTCCATCTTTTCCCAAACTTTTTGGGATTGATTTTTTAAAGGGCATGGTTATGGAGAATCCATAGAACTTTAAATGTGGATTGCGGAGTAAGGTTAGAAATTCATCTGAAGATTTTAGATTAATTGGAAGATAGATCGCATCAAGATGATATGAGCGGAAAAACCTGTTGTAGAAGTTCAAACCTAACGATTTATTTACCTGAGATCCACCCAGAAGTCCTCCAACCATTGTTGAGGCGGTTATTTCATCCAACCTATATAGTTTTGCTTCATTAATATCTAATTGGTTTGAAGCGGTTTGATTGTCCGGGCAACCTACATAGGTTCCGATAAATCCAAAATGACGATATAATAATCTGCTCAATTTGCTCAATCTTCCAGATAATATTAAGATTACAGGTTTGGAGAATGTTGCCAGTTGCCTGGATACCTCAAAATAATCATCCAGATCATCAATATTTAAGACTAGTTTCAGTATGTGAAAATCGTAATTATTTGCTTTAGCAATTATCTTATCAAGATAGATAAAGTTGTCGCTGGTTTGATGATAAGAGAGGATTAATTTATCGGGATTAAAAGCGGAGTTATCGTAGTCAAACAATTCGCAATCGAGCCAACAATTCGTGCGTTGTTGGATGGTATTACGATATTTTATTTTTACTGACTGATCACATCGATAAATACCACCTTCTTTCTGGTTCCTGATGGTTATGATGGTATTCTTCGATATGTATTTTGGGTCGATACTGGTTGGATCCGGTGAATAATCCAACCTGATTTCCGTATAATAATTGTTGTTTCCATACTCTTTTTTTAGCTGTGAAAACTCCTGATTAGATCTGAAAGGTATAGATAGAATAATCATTGCTGTTTCTTACTCATGCTTAGGATTATAGCCCATATAGCTGATATATCCTTACTATCCAGGTCAAGGGATTCGGCTTTCTTCATCAGGATGGTTGTCAACTCCTCTTCTCTTGTTGTGTCTGTTACTGGAAGTGAGTGCTCTTCCTTATATTTGCCTATTGCTTTACTGATTTCGTTTCGTTTTTTCAGATTGATTATGATATCTTCATCAATTTTATCGATAGCTTCTCTGTAATCAGACAGATCAATTTTATCATCAGATATTAATTTCTGATATGATACTGCATCAGCTAAAACCAGTTTTATCATTGCTCTCATAACCGGGATGATGCGTGGGATAATGCATACATCATGGCGTCCAGAAATGGCAATATCTCTTTCATTGTTTTCTATATCTACTGTGTGTTGATCTTTGCCTATCGATGAGGTTGGCTTAACAACACAGTTTATGGATATGGGTTGTCCGGTTGAGATACCACCAAGGATACCACCAGAATGGTTGGATATGAAACCCTTACTGTTCATCTGATCGTTTGATTCACTTCCCTGCATTGATGCCAGATTGAAGCCTTCACCAAATTCTATACCTTTTACTGAACCGATGGAGATCAAAGCTTTAGAAAGATTAGCATCCAACTTTTCGAACACCGGATCACCTAAGCCTGCAGGAAGATTGGAAATAATAATTCTGACAAGACCGCCAACAGAATCCTTCTGAGCTTTAATTTTATCGAGATAAGTCATTAATTGTGGATAGGATTCCCTGTCGCGCCAATGAAAACGATCACCTTCAATGTTAGTCTGATTATGATAAGCTGCTTTATCCAAAACTATTTTTCCAATCTGGATAGGAAAGATCTCAATAGCTATATCGGATAATATCTTGTCTAAAAGAGAACCGGCGATAACTCTTGAAATGGTCTCTCTCCCAGAGGCGCGTCCTCCTCCTCGATAATCATATATTTTAAATTTGTTGAAGAAGGTAAAATCTGCATGACCTGGTCTGAAGATATTTTTGATATTGTCATAATCATCTGAATTATGATCTCTATTTCTAACGATAATGCAGATTGGCATACCTGTAGTGAAACCATTAAAGACACCGGAAAGAATTTCTATCTCGTCGCTTTCTTTTCTTGATGAAGTGAATGCACCGATGCCCGGTCGTCTTTCATTAAGAGCTTGTTGGATTGTCTCGATTGGAAACCTGATACCTGGTTTGATATCCTCTAACAATATACCAATTACAGGTCCATGACTTTCACCGAAACTTGTAAATCCAATACCTTTATTCCATTTATTACTTAGCATATAATCCTCAATTACTTTAATTGGGAAAAAACGGATTATGTCAATTTAAATTGGAAAAGAGATGGTCTATAAAAGGAGAGGAGCCATACTTACACTGGCAATGATAAACTTTCATCCGCATCCCACACTTTGCTTCAGAAACCATTAACTAATGTAAGTATGGCCATCAGGAGTGCCCCATGTTTTCCTCTATTTATTTACGGCCCACTTTTACAATATGCAAATGGTGTGCCAAATGGATAAATTTTGATTAAGTGTATCTAGAACACTAATAACAATGGGTTTTGACGAGATGTCCGAAAAAAAGATTTTTTTAAGAGGATTTGATCTTGGTCAAATTGACGAACAGAAAAAAAAATTAGTCATTTTTACAATTTTTTGAAACAACCAGATAACTCCTTGCGTTATTTCATTGACAAGTAGTGGATACTACTGTCCAGTGTTCAAAAAAAATCAGGAGGGGATATGCATAATCTGACTAACTTAGCACTAGGTGTAATGGAAATTCCGCAGGAAACAAATCTTCTAGCCATAGCAACAAAGGGTGGCTTCTTGATGATCTTTTTATTATTGATCTCATTAATCGCAATATATATAATAATCGAGAGACTTGTACATTTCAAAAAAGTAAGTAACATGAATGATGATTTCATGCCCGAAGTAGAAGTTATGATCAGTAAGGATCAATTAGATCGAGCTATCCAGGTGTGTAAGGAAGAGAAAAAGAATCCTCTGGCAAGGGTTGTGGCAAAATTATTAGATTATCATGATAACGGAGCTCTATCCTTAAAAGATGTGCTTGAGTCTGCTATCCAGAAAGAGTTAGGTTGGTTGGAAAAGAAGCTTGGTACCTTATCTACATTTGCAGCCATTGCACCGTTGATTGGTTTTCTGGGAACAGTTACTGGTATGGTAAAAGTATTTATGAAGCTGGGAGAAACCGGAGGAGCTGTTGATATTACATTATTGGCAAATGGTATCTGGGAAGCTTTGATAACTACTATTGCCGGTTTAGCTGTTGGTATTGTATGCATTCTTTTCCACAATTATCTCATCGGTAAGGTTGAACATCTTGTAACAGAATTAGAGGATAGGGCTAACAGTTTTCTGATAAACTATAAGAAGGTGAGATAATGGCTGTTAAATTAAAGAGAAAGAGGATTACATCTACTGCTCTTATATCCTTTACAGATGTTATTTTTCTCCTGATCATTTTTCTCTTGATCTCATCAAATTTCATTACTCATGCCGGTGTTAAAGTCGATTTACCTGGCTCATCAACACATCAAAATGAGTATAATAAAAATGTCAGCCTGACAATTACCAATGACGATGAGATATATGTTAATGATCATTTTGTTACCTGGGATAATCTGGTAACAGTTTTAAAGGGAGAACTGATTGATGATCCCGAGCAGGTTATTGTTATAAGAGCCGACGAAGATGTGTCGCTGAAAAAGGTTGTAAAATTGATTGATTATGCTAAAATGAGTGGTTCCGCCAGATTTTTCATAGCAACGGAATACAGCCAGCAGGAGTAACAGTAGCATGAACGAAAATAAGATAGCCTTAATTGGTACGTTCCTTATTCATCTATTACTTCTGATTCTATTGTTGCTGGTTAAGTATGGCCCGGATATCCAATTCAGTCGTATAGAAATTCTGGAATTCGGTTATCTGGAAACAGCCAACAATTTTAAATATATTTCACCCCAGGCATCAAGTCAGAAGAACAGTGGTGATATTGCCGAAGGTTCCAAAACAAATCTGATTCCTGAGAAGGTTAATCTACCAAATAAAATTTCACAGGATAATGAGGACCTTTTGCAGGCTAATAGTGAATTTACCGCTTATAATCAATTAGAACTCAATGACGATGTTGGTAATAGTAAAGAGCAATCTGACATGCCTGAAGGTGTTACCAGGGGGTTGGATGAGAATAAATCGGAATTGCCCGTTGTCAGCTCAGATTCAGATTATCTAAGCTCATTAACCAGTAGCCTTGATGGTGCAGATGGTGCAGATGGGCCGTATTTACTGGAGGGGGATATTCTCAGCAGGGGTATTGTGACAAAGGTAATACCACAATATCCGGCAGGTTTGCAAAAGACATCGCGGGTTAAGATTAAGTTCGAGGTAGATATGCAGGGCAATATTGACAACCTGCTTGTAACCCAGAAAGCTGATCCACAGTTAGAGAAAAGCAGTATAGATGCA
>CAYYLA010000130.1:0-8267 GCA_964441785.1 uncultured Candidatus Cloacimonadota bacterium
GGGGTCTGAGCGTCCGGAAGCAGCGGCGCCCTCCGCGCCTGCTCGGCGGGGTGGGACGTAGAATTCATTATACTGTGTGGTAAAGCCATAACAGCAGAAACGTTTTCCACCCCTGATAGGGTAATTAGTTCACGTTTCACTTCGTCAAAATTTCCAGCATTTGTAAAGTCTGTATAGAGAATCTGATCCTTATCATATCCAAGCTTTTTATTTTGCATATATCGGAGTTGCTGGAAAAGGATCATTGTACTGATTATGAGGATAATTGATAATGTCCATTGCAAAACAACAAGAATTTTCCTGAATAAACCGCCCTTCTGTCCCTTTATATTCTCACTTTTTAACACGGAAACAGGTTTAAATGACGATAGAAGAAAGGCCGGATAAATTCCAGACAGAAATCCAATAAAAACTGCCGCCAGAATCATTCCTGCCAATGATAGAAAATGTAAACTTCCCAGTAAGTTTAATGATTTACCGGTAAAACTATTAAACCAAGGCAAAGCTATTTCTGTGAACATCAGTGCAATAATTAAAGCAATCAACACCATAAATATTGATTCACCCAGAAACTGACTGATCAATTGACTACGTAAGGAACCAAGAACTTTTCGCATGCCAACTTCTCTCGCTCTTTTGCTATATCGTGCAGTTGTCAAACTGATAAAATTTATGCATGAAATTATTAAAATAAACGCACATACAACAGAGAAAATAATTATGTATCGAATATCCCCCATACCACCTAAATCGGCAACCATTCCCACAGAATGAAGATGAATATCGTAGAGCGATTGAAGATAGAGAGTGGCCGAAGAACCCTCGTTATTCTGCTTTATGAATTCACCAATTTTCTTCTCAAAATCCTTCTCATCCACACCAGAACGTAGTTTTACATAAGATCGCAGGGAATTACTACCCCACTCCTCCAGATAATTATTCTCTGCTCTTCCCAAATCTGATATCGGTAAAAGATAATCAAAATCAACATGCGAATTCTCCGGAACGTCCTCTATAACTGCACTTACAACTTTTATATCGTTTGCCAGAATAACTGTTTCTCCAACGGGATCACTTGCTCCAAACATCTTCTCTGCACTGCTGACTGTTAATACAATTGCATCAATGTCATCCAGACAATTGGCCTTCCCAGCTACTCGTGGAAAGGTGAAAACATCCAGAAACTCACGATCAACATGCCCTCCCAACATCTCAGAAAAAACCTGATCTTCTATCCTAAACTGCCGACCATAGACGTGGGTAAATCTGACAGCCTCTTCTATCTCTGGGAACACCTCTTTCATAGCCGGAACCATTGGCCCGGGAGTTACCGCAACCTCCATATTCTGCGAGGTATACTCCTGATGCTCAAGAATCCTGTAAATCCTCTCACCGTCCTGATGAAACCTGTCATAACTCAACTCATCCGCTATCCATAACATCAAAAGAATACTGCAGGTTATACCTAAAGCTAAACCCAAAATATTTATTAACGAATATCCCTTCTGCTTCATAATATTTCTAATCGCAATCTTAAAATAATTTCTGAACACATTATCTCCTTTTTCCAGTTTGGATGGGAAATTACACGGCTTTGACTGCCATGGGGCTGTCCATCCCTTGAACTCATTTATAATTGAAAAGCAAGATCCACGATCTCTCCAGCAACAAATTTCGTCAGTTCTCTTACCTCTCGATTAATTGAGTTTTCACTCAACATGTAAAGATCAAAATATACTGATCCCGGGTAGAGCCCCAAGCCAGCATAATATCTTCTCAACCCACCAATCCTTGTGTCATCTCTGCCATCACAGCTCTTTTAACAAGCCGTAATTTCCCTCACCATCACTTGCGAATTTACTCTATCCATCATATTTCAACATATCTACCGGATTATTATTAGCAGCTCTTAAACAACGTAGCCCGACTACAGAAATTGAGAGAAACATTAATGTAATCCCTGCGATTACAAATGGAATAGAATTAAGATCAACTCTATAGGCGAAATCCTGTAACCAAAAATTAGAGATATACCAACTTAAGGGTATAGATATAAACATTGAATAAATAATCAATCGAATATATTGTGCTGAGAAGAGGATAACAATATTTTTAACACTACTACCCATTACCTTACGAATTCCTATCTCTCTGTATCGTCCAGAAACAAAGAAGGAAACAAGGCCTAATAGTCCTACACATCCAATCAAAATAGCAGTAACCGATATAACACCTACAATAATTCCAATTCTGGATTCATTAAGATATAGACGATCAAAATCATTACTGAGATAAGAGTATGTAAAAGGAGTTTCGGGAAATAATTCATTGAAAGTTGAAGATATCTCCGATATATCGAATCCAGCATTTTTACTGTTAACGGTTAAGGTTAATGTGTTAAACAAGGATGTTTCCACATCCATCACCATGGGTTCGACTAATTCCCGCATTCCTGAATAATAAAAATCCTTAATAACACCGGTGATTGGTTTTATCAAACCATGATAATGAGCATGTAATTGATAACCAATAGCATCTTCGGGGTCTTCAAAACCCAACAACCTAGCCCCTGTTTCATTAATGATATAACCATTATCATCACCTGAATCAAATCCTTTTCCAGCGACAAATTTCAGTTTGAACTGATCTATAAAATCACAATCCGAAGCCAATACCCGGAAGAAATTCTGTTCCGCATCAGGAATTTCAGTCGATTTCAAATAATATCCACCACTCATATTCCCTGGAACACCAGATGATACCGTGGCTTTCTGAACTGATTTAGTCTCAATAAATGCAGCTTTGATATTCTCATAATCCTGTCGCAAACGACCAAGATGTGTCTTAAATGGGATAACTATTTTCTGCTCTCTATCAAAACCCAGTTCGCTTCCCTTCATGTACTGTAACTGATTTTTCATAACCAGTGATGAAACCATCAGGATCATAATCAATGTAAATTGAGCAATGACTAATATTTTTTGAATTAATCCACCTTTTTTCCCAACACTGTAGGTTCCCCTTATCACATTTGTTGTTTTACATCCTGTTAAGACAAAGGCATTATAACTACCTGATGCTAAAACAATTACAATAAAAAGCAACACCATAGATAACAGTACAATTGGATTAAGTAATGTAGAAACTGCCATTGATATTCCAGTAAGTTTTCTAAAATATGGAATAAACAATTCTATCAAACCAAAAGAAAGGCCATAAGCTATTACTGCATAGATTGCAGCATCACAATAACACTGAATAACCAAATGATAACGCCTTGCTCCATTGATTTTTCTGATTCCAAGTTGTTTCAGGTTTTTAAGTCCTATAGAGACAGAGATATTTATAAAATTTAAGCATCCAACCAGTAAAACCGTTAAAGCTATTATTCCATATAATTTGATATAATAAACATTCCCGGCAGGACGAATTTTATACTTAACATTTGTATCCATATGGATATTGCTAATTGGTTGCAGATAAAAATGATAGCGATCCCAAGATCTACCAGTCCTCTGGTTATAGGCTTCATGAAATTCATCCGCTAACGGTTGAAGTTGTTTCTCAACAGACAGTTTATCATTTGCATCGAATAATTTTATATAATGGAATTTACTGTGAAAATCAAGCCAATAACTATCTATCCAGGGAAGATGTTTCCTCATCGTGCTGATGCTGAGAAGCATTGTAACTGGAATATGTGTATTAGCAGGAGTATCATCAATTATGGCCGTGACTGTAAAATCCTCTCTTGCAACTGGGCAATAATAATCATAATCAATCTCGATATTTAACTGCCTGCCAATAGGATCTTTATTACCAAAATACTTTGTTGCCATTTTTTTTGTTAATATCACAGAATTCGGTTCTGTTAACGCATTTTCAAAAGAGCCCTCCAATAATTCAACGTGTAATATCTCTGTAATAACAGGATCAGCAAAATAGATATCTGTTTCAAAAAAGCGTTTTTCTCCTGATTCCACTAGAACATTACTGCTATTTTCGAAAGGAGGAATCATCCTAGCCTGTTTCTCTACTAAGGCGGATTGTTCTAACATCCTGGGCCCAACAGGACCTGGGGAGGAATTTTTATAGTACTCTCCTATCTGGGAAGATCGAAAAAATTCTATCCGGAAAATCCTATCTGAGTTTTGATGATATTTATCATAATTTAGTTCATGGAAAACATATCCAAAAATCAAAATACAACAAGCAATCCCAATACTTAGCCCAAAAATATTAACTGCTGCATAACCCTTATGTTTTTTCAGATTTCTCCATGCTGATAAAAAATATATTTTGAACATAACATCCCCCAGATTTGATACATTGTGATCACAAACACACTACTCAGCTCCAGTTTTTAAAGCTTCAGCTGGGTTTTTTCTGGCCACACTTACTGTTTTACTTCCTATCGTTACAACAGCAATAAAGAGAGCCAGCACTACTGAAAGTCCAGCATAGATAAGATTTAAATTTATTCTATATGGATACGATTGTATCCAGCTTTCCATGATCTTCCAGATCAAAGGTAACGCTATCAGACCAGATATTAGAATCACTCCCAGTATGTCCTTTAACAGCAATAAAACAATAGTGAAGATATCAGCACCTAATACCTTGCGAATACCAATCTCTTTTGTTCGTTGAACTGCTTCATAGGATGCAAGGCCAAAAAGGCCAAGGCAAGCTATCATGATTGCTAAACCAGCAAATATAGCAAAGACATTTCTGAATTGATAATCCCGTAGATACTGTCGCTTGAAAAATGTATCCAAAAAGAAGAAATTGTAGGGATTCCCAGGATACTGTTCATTCCATATTGTTTTGGCATCTTTGATAACATCTTTTTCGAAACCGGGTTCTATTCTTAAACTGAAGTATCCACCGTTAGGCTCAGAAACCATCGGAAAAAGTAATGGTTGTGGTTTCTCTTTTAATGCCATCTGATGATAATCATCAATTACGCCAACAATTGTACGTTTCTGATTACGCATTATCAGTTCTTTTCCTAAAGCCTTTTCGGGTGATTCATAACCGAAATGTTTAACCGCAGCCCGATTAATGATTGCAGCAGAATCATCGGTAGTAAATTCACGAGAGAAATTTCTACCGGCAATAAGATCAAGATCGTAGCAGGAGATATAATCATAATCCATCCCAACTATATAAATCAGCTCCCATTTAAGTTCAGAAAAATCGGCTCTGGCAACGCCTGTTGCCCAGAATATCTCATCTCCGGGAACATTAGTAGATGCTGAAAAATTCCTGACATAGGGAAGCTTTAGCATCTCTTCTCTAAAAGTATCAATTTTACTGCTTTTTTCATCATCTTCTACGACCTTTGGTCCATGGATTACAAATTTTTCAGAAATGTTTACATTAAGGTCATAATTTTGAAGATAATTGAGTTGTTGAAAAACATAGACAGTTCCAGAAATCATCATTATTGTTATGGCAAATTGTATTGTTACCAAAACCTTTCTGAAGATTTTACCACTAACGCTTTTTCTGAATTTCCCCTTCATAATTGCAAGTGGTTGAAATGAGGATAACACCATAGCTGGATATAAACCTGCTAAAACTCCACCAACAGCAAAAAAAAGTATCAAATAAAGCCAATAACTATTGATAAGTAGATTAGAAAATTTTATTGGAGATCCGGTAATACCATCAAAAAATGGTGTTGTTATAAACACAAAGATAAGTGATAATATTAATGCTAAAACATTTATTAATGAAGACTCAAACATAAATTGTGCAGTAAGGTGACCTCTATCAGCCCCATTAACTTTTCTGATCCCCACTTCTCTTGCTCTATCTAATGCTCTAGAAGTTGACAGGTTCACATAGTTCACCCAGGCAAGAATCAAGATGATAATCGCAATGATCGTCAGAAAATTTACGCTATCAGCATCTCCATTTTCCTCGGGCTCGGATTCCTGAAGTAAATCTGAATGCAAATGAATAGATGCCAGTGGTTGCAATAGAAATTCATGTTTGCTATCTTTCTGTTGCCACTCTTCTCTTTTCTGTTCATTTAACCATATTGCAAATCTTTTATTAAAATCCTGATAATCAACCCCTTCATCTAACACTACATAGGTATTGAAATCATACCAACCCCAGGCAGTTTCTGCCCCTTCTCCATAAAACTCCACCAAAGTAGAATGAGAAACCAGAAGTGTAAACTTTATGTGAGAATTATCAGGAACATCCTGGCAAACACCAGTTACTTCAATTTCAATCTCACCATTCCATTTTATTATCTGTCCAATAGGGTCTTCATCACCAAAATATTTCATCGCTGTTGTTTCAGTTAAAACACAGGTCATTGGTTTTATCAGCTGATCTTCTAAATTACCTTTTATCAAATCATAGGAGAAAATCCTAAGAAATCCCTGATCACAGAGCTGGATTTTATCTTCCATAAAGGCCTTATCACCAACTGATATTGTTCCACCGGAAGGAAAAGCTCTGGCATAGTCACTGATTTCAGGAAAATTCTCTTTCATTGCCGGACCCACAGCAGGAACTGCTGCTGCACACTCTACAACCAACTCTTCTTGATTGTATATATTAAATTGAACCCTGTAGATATTCCGATAATTTTCGTGAAAGGTATCATAACTCTGTTCATATCCAACATATTGCATAATGATAATGCAAACAGCCATCCCTGTGGCTAACCCTAGAATATTTATTATAGAGGTTGTCCTGAATTTCAGTAAATTTCTTATAGCGATCTGCCAGTAATTTTTAAACATCTTTTACCTTAACTGAATTAAATCTTTTAACTCAGGTGCTTCATCGCGCATAAGAGAATAGATAACCATATCCCGTAGTTCACCACGAACAAAGATACCCTTGCGCAAAACACCTTCTTTTTTGAATCCACATTTTTCCATTACTTTGATACTACCAATATTATCCACATCAGCACAAGCTTGTATACGACAAATATTCCTCGCAGCAAAAAGATAGCTACTGAAGAGCTTAACAGCCTCGCTTGTATATCCTTTACCCCTATCTTCAGGACGGAAAATTCTATAACCTAATTCGTAACCCTGTAGATATGGGAATCCTTTAAAATAATTGATGTTTCCAAGGATTTTGTTATGTTTATCAGTGATCAAAATCTTTCCACTCTTTGATCCCCAGAAACCATTCTCCTTATAAGCTTGATAAAGATCTTGTTCCGACGCCATCCCCAAAGGCCAGAATTCTCCTATCTCTGCAATTTCGTTAACATGCTGTTCGTAAATCTTAAGATCCTCATCTTTAAAAAGTCTAAGATTAATATAATTACCTCGTATCATCTCTATACCTCTACTCTTCCATCTAATAAATTTATTATTCTTGAACCATATTGTGCTTTCTCTTCAGAATGTGTTACCTGAATTATTGTCGTTCCCTCTTCATTTAATTTCTTAAATAATTCCATAATCTCTCTTCCCTGATCAGAATTAAGATTTCCAGTCGGTTCATCTGCAAGAATTAAGCTTGGATTTCCAACAATTGCACGAGCAATACCAACTAATTGCTGCTGTCCTCCGGATAATTGATTTGGAAAGAGGTCTTTTTTCCCAACGATATTGAATTTATCAAGGATATCACAAACCAGTGATTTTCTTTCTGAACCTTTGATTTTTTGATATAATAAAGGCATTTCAATGTTTTCATATACAGTTAACTCATCAATTAAATGATATTGTTGAAAAACAAATCCAATTTCATTCTTATGCAAATTCGTCAGCTGTTTAGCATTTAATTTGTGAACCTGTTGATCTTTATAAAAATATTCACCACTATCAGCTTTATCTAACATACCAAGAATATACAACAGGGTCGATTTCCCTGCTCCCGAAGGTCCCATCACAGTTACAAATTCACCAGCCTTAATATCAATATCAATGTCTCGCAATACATAAGTCTTTATGAAATTGTTCGAATAATACTTAAAAATCCCCTTTAACGAAATCATCCTTCTCTCCTGTATTTTATATTTGCCTGATCTTTTAATATGTTGCTAATATGCATTTCCCATGCCATTTGCAATATCCCTCAAACACTCAATATTAAACATTATATAAAGTCATGAATGCAAATAAGCCTGTTCATTTTCGTACAAGGTCTGTACGATGATGAACAAATAATAAGCATAATCTTGGTAAAAATCGCAAATATTACTTGCATAAAAATCAAGAATAATTAATATAACTTTCGTGGATGTGTGAGTTGAGTCAGTTAATTCAACCTCATGAAGC
>CAYYLA010000131.1:0-8221 GCA_964441785.1 uncultured Candidatus Cloacimonadota bacterium
AAAGAAAGTAGAACATGTAGTAAAACTGCAATTACCAGCCGGTAAAGCAACCCCGGCACCACCAGTTGGACCGGCGTTAGGTCAGGCAGGTATAAATATTGGAGAATTCTGTAAACAGTTTAATGATAAGACTAAAGATTCTCCGGGGATGATTTTCCCAGTAGTAATTTATGTAGATAAGAAAAAGAATTTCACATTTGACATAAAAACTCCTCCCGCCGCTGTCTTAATAAAAAAAGAAGCGGGTCTCGCTAAGGGATCATCAGTCCCTAACAGAGATAAGGTCGGAAAAATCACTAAAGATCAGGTAAAGAAAATTGCCGAGATAAAAATGGAAGATCTCAACGCATATAACATAGAAGGTGCTATGCGTATGATCGAAGGTACTGCAAGAAACATGGGTGTAGAAGTCGTTGACTAATCTATGTTCTTAAGCAGGAGATAAACAAAAAAGGAGTCTAAATGGGTGGTAAACGCTTTAAATCAGCTTTAGAAATTTTCGATAAAAGCACTCGTTACGAGCTCTCATCAGCAATCGAAATCTTGAAGAAATTTCCTGAAAGAAAATTCGATGAAACTGTTGAGTTGCATTTTAACCTGGGTGTAGATCCAAGAAAAGCTGATCAGCAAATCAGAAACTCCCTTGTCCTTCCTAACGGAACAGGAAAGACAATGCGTGTTATGGTATTTGCCGAAGGAGAAAAAGCAGAGGAAGCTACCGCAGCTGGTGCTGATTTTGTAGGCGTAGATGAATACGTTGAGAAGATCCAATCTGGTTGGTTTGACTTTGATGTTGTTATCGCAACACCAAATCTGATGGGAAAAATTGGACGATTAGGTAGAGTATTAGGTCCTAGAGGTTTAATGCCTAATCCGAAAGTTGGAACAGTTACTATGGATATAACCAAAGCTGTATCAGATTCTAAAGGTGGTAAAATAACATATCGTGTCGACAAGTTTTCCAATCTGCACATGCCTGTAGGCAAAAAGAGTTTTGAAGAATCTAAATTGAAAGAGAATATTCTCACAGTGATCAGTGCTGTATTAAGAGAAAGACCAGCAGCTCTCAAAGGTATTTTCATAAAGAGTATCACATTGACATCTACCATGGGGCCTGGAATTAAACTTGATATCTCTGCTGTAACACTGGAATCAAAGAAGTAGGAGATAGCGATGGCACAAGCATATAAAGTTGAAGAGATCAAACAACTGAAAGAAAGACTTAAAGATTCCAAAGCTATCGTACTTATTGATTATAAAGGTATAAATATCGAGGAAGTAGATGAGTTAAGAAACAGAATGAGAAATTCAGAAGTTGATTATTTTGTTTCAAAAAATACTTTCATTAAGATAGCCTTGAATGAATTAGGAATTTCAGAATTAGATGAATATTTAGTGGGCCCGACAGCGGTAGCCGTATCAGCGGTAGACGAAGTTTCACCAGCAAGAGAATTAGTAAAATTCAAAGATGACATTACCAAAGAGAAAGAGTTTCCTTTCTTTAAAGCTGGATTTGTAAATGGTAACTTTATGGAAGTAAGTGATTTAAACAAGCTTGCAAAATTACCTACCAAAGATCAGCTTTTATCAATGGTACTTCAGGGATTCAATGCTCCTATGTCAGGATTGGTTGGTGCTTTATCAGGTATCATGAGAAACTTTGTATATGCAGTTGATGCAATAAAAAAACAAAAAGAAGAAAAAAATTAACAAATAGTGGAGGATAAAATGGCTGATAAAAAACAGCAAGTAATTGATATTATTAAAGAGATGAGCGTAATAGAGCTCTCCGAATTAGTTAAAGAGTTAGAAGAATTGTTCGGCGTAACTGCCGCAGCTCCTGTTGCTGTTGCAGCTGCTGCAGCTCCGGCTGAAGCTGCAGAAGAGAAAACAGAATTTGACGTAATCTTAACAAGTGCTGGTGCTAAGAAAATCCAGACAATCAAGGTAGTGAGAGCTATTACTAAACTTGGTCTTAAAGAAGCAAAAGAATTAGTAGACTCAGCTCCAAAACCAATCGTAACAGGCGTAGAAAAAGAAGAAGCTGAATCAGTTAAAACTCAATTAGAAGAAGCTGGTGCTGCAGCTGAAATCAAATAATTATTTCGAAAATAACGGAAGTAAGCAGAAATTTGCTTACTTCCGTTCAATTTATTTTGTCTATTCAGTAAAGCTTTAATTAGCTTTTTTTATGAATAAAGGAGTAGAGGCCTTTGAAATTTAAGAATTATTCCCGTATAACAAAAAAGTCCAGAGAGGCAGGGCTTCCATCGGTGGCAGTACCAAATCTCCTGGCTATGCAGGTCGAATCTTTTGATGAATTTTTACAACGAGATATCCATCCATTAAAAAGAAGAAATTACGGTCTGCAAGAGGTATTAACTTCTATCTTTCCTTTAGAAGATCAAAAAGGCATATTCCATCTTGAATTTATTGACTTTATTGTATTAAAAGAGAAATACTCAACTCAGGAATGTATCGAACGAAACCTCTCTTTCCAAGCGCCAATCAAAGCAAGAATGCGCCTTGTAATCTATGATGAAGAGATTCTAAAAGAGACCGGAGAGAAGCGTGTAAAAAGCACGATAGAACAGGATGTATTTCTGGGTGAAATACCTCTGATTACTAATCAGGGTACGTTTATAATAAACGGTGCTGAGCGTGTTATCATCAGCCAGTTGCATCGTTCACCTGGTATATTTTTCTCTGAAACCAAACATCCCAATGGTAAGATGCTTTACTCTGCCAAATTGATACCTCAGAATGGTTCATGGCTTGAATTCAATATGGACAGCTATGATGCCATGTTTGTATTAATCGATAAAAGACGTAAATTACCTGTTTCCGTTCTATTAAGAGCGGTTGGATTATCCACAAATGAAGATCTTAGAAATCACTTCTATGAAACTGAAGAGATATCAGTAGCAGATGCAAAAGATAGATTCACCTACGCAGAAATTGTTGATCAAAATACTGGTGAAGTTTTATTAGAAGCAGGCGCTGAAATCCTGAAAGAAGACCTGGAAAAATTTACTGATGCTGGCATAGAGAAGCTTACCGTTATTCAACAAAAATTTGAAATAACACGCAAGATTCTTGAACAGACTATTGCAAAAGATACAACAACAAATCAGGAAGAAGCATTAAAGAAAATTTATACACTTATCCGTCCAGGAGAAGAACCATCCTTCGAGATTGCTTTAGATCTCTTTAACAGAATGTTCTTCAACGAACGCAGATATAATCTGGGTGAGGTTGGACGTCATAAATTAAACAGTAGACTTGGATTGAAGATCGATCCTGATACACATATTCTTACAAAAGATGATCTTGTATCAATCGTTGAACATTTAATCAAGGTTTACATGGATGAAATAATGGTTGATGATATCGACCATCTTGCAAATCGTAGAGTAAGGACAGTGGGCGAGCTTCTTACAGAACAGTATAATATTGGTTTAGCCCGTGTAGCAAGAACCTGCGTAGAGCGTATGTCAATTGCTAATGCAGACGAAGTTACAATCCACGACTTAATCAATAGTAATGCTCTTATAGCTGTAGTTCAGGCCTTTTTCTTAACAGGCCAGTTATCCCAATTCATGGAACAGATAAATCCTCTCAGTGCTATTACGCATAAACGTAGATTTTCTGCTCTTGGACCTGGAGGTTTGACAAGAGAGAGAGCCGGTTTCGAAGTGCGTGACGTTCATTATTCACACTATGGACGTATCTGCCCTATAGAAACCCCTGAAGGGCCAAACATTGGTTTGATATCCTCTCCAGCTATGTTTGCACGTGTTAATAAATTAGGTTTCCTTGAAACCCCATACATCAAAGTAGTTGATTCCAGAATCACAGATCAGGTAGATTATCTTGATCCATTTGATGAAGAGAATTACACAATTGCTCAATCCAATGTTAATTACAGTAAAGATTTCGAAATCATAGATGATCTTGTACTGGCTAGACATCAGGGTGAGTTTATCCAGGTTCGACCCAGTGATGTTCAATATATGGATGTATCACCACAGCAGATAACATCAGTTTCTGCAGCACTGATACCATTCCTTGAGCATGATGATGCGAACCGTGCGCTGATGGGATCCAACATGCAACGTCAGGCTGTACCTTTAATTGCACCTGATGTACCAATTGTAGGAACCGGTATAGAGAAAGTAGTGGCAGAAGATAGTGGATCAGCTGTAACTGCACCTTATGATGGAATTATAACAAGTGCCACAAGTTCATATATTGATATAGAACGTGATGATCCAGATGAAAACATCCTTGATCTTGGCACACAGAATAGAATTTATTTAACAAAATATGGACGATCCAACCAGGATACATCCATGAATCAGCGTCCCAAAGTTCGCGTTGGCCAGAAGGTTAAACAGGGTGAACTTCTAACAGATGGACCAGCTATTACCGATGGTCATCTTGCGTTGGGTAAAAACATGGTTGTAGCCTTCATGCCATGGTATGGATATAATTTCGAGGATGCTATTATCCTTAACGAGAAAGTAGCTCGTGATGATATGCTTACCTCCATCTATATCGAAGAGCATGAGGTATTGGTTAGAAACATGAATAATGGTAAGGAAGAGTTGGCTTATGATATACCAAATGTACCGACAAAATCCTTACGTAACCTTGATAAAACCGGGATTATTCGTGTAGGATCGGTAGTGAAAGCCGGCGATATTATCGTTGGTAAGATCACTCCTAAGAACGTTGATATCGATCCATCTCCGGAAGAGAACCTTATGCGTGCTCTTTTTGGCGATAGAGCTGGTGACTTCACAAACAGTTCATTAAAAGCAAAACCTGGTATGGAAGGTGTTGTTATCGATGTTAAGGTTTTCTCACGTCTTGAAGATGTGGAAGAATTTGAAGAACAGGACAGACGCCAGGATGAGCTTAAACGTATTAAGAAAGAACTGGCAGATCGTCAGGTTCGCATTGATAAATTCCTTAAGAATCAGTTATCAAAATATCTGGTTGGACAGGTAGCTAAGAATATTGTTGATGCCAAAACAAACATGTTCTTTATCACATCCAACAAGAAGATAACTGAGAAAGATCTGGTTAAAATCAACTTCAAGAAATTGAATCTTGATTATGATCTGGTTGAAGATCCGCAGGTAAATCATGATATCTTTAATAATGTTATATTAAAGGTAAAAATAGCAAAAGAAGAGAGCTCTAACATTTACAAAAAACTTCAGGAACGTTTGAAACATGGTGATGAACTTCCTTATGGTGTACGTAAAATGGTTAAGGTTTTCATAGCTAAGAAACGTAAAATACAGGTTGGAGATAAGATGGCTGGACGTCATGGTAACAAAGGTGTGATTTCCAGAATCAGTCCAATTGCTGATATGCCATTTATGGAAAATGGTGAACCTGTTGATATTATCCTTAATCCTCTTGGTGTGCCATCACGTATGAATATTGGACAGATCATGGAGACCCATCTTGGTATGGCTGCCAGATTGTTAGGATTCCATGCTGTAACGCCAGTATTTGACGGAGCACATTTAGATGATATAATAAACGAGATGAAAGATGCAGAATTGCCATTAGATGGTAAACAGGTACTCTATGATGGAAAAACCGGAGAGCCATTTAAAGAGCGCGTTACTGTTGGTGTGATGTATATGCTTAAGCTTAACCATCTGGTTGCTGATAAGATGCATGCACGTTCTACAGGACCTTACTCATTGATTACGCAACAGCCCCTTGGTGGTAAAGCCCAGCATGGTGGTCAGCGTCTTGGTGAGATGGAGGTTTGGGCTCTTGAAGCTTATGGTGCTTCTCGACTTCTGGAAGAGATGTTAACGATCAAATCCGATGATGTTGATGGAAGAACTAACGCATTTAAGGCTATTACGAGCGGATTAAATCCGCCTAAACCAGGTGTTCCTGAATCATTTAATGTTCTCGTAAGTGAATTAAAGTCTCTTTGTTTTGATGTTCAATTCATAAATAACAACGAGTCTTAGTGGGGGTTGAGAGTGATTAGAGAAATTAAAAGAAACAAGAAAATAGAAGATTACGATAAGGTAAGAATCAGGATAGCATCACCGGACATAATCAGAGAATGGTCATACGGTGAGGTTACAAAACCTGATACCCTCAATTATAGAACATTAAAACCTGAGAAGGGTGGTCTTTTCTGTGAGCGTATTGTTGGACCGGAAAAGGATTATGAATGTAGTTGTGGAAAGTATAAGAAGAAACGTTTCCAGAACACAGTGTGTGACCGTTGTGGTGTAGAGATAACAACATCTCGTGTACGACGTTCCCGCATGGGTCATATAGAGCTTGCAGTTCCTATCGCCCACATCTGGTTTGTAAAGAGTATGCCAAGTGTTCTTGGAACTATTCTTGATTTACCAGTAAACAAACTGGAACGTGTTTTATACTACGAGTCATTCCTTGTAATTGATCCGGGTGATAGTGATTATGAAATCAAAGATCTTATTGATGTTGATGAATATTACGAGATCCGGGATCGTGTAGGTGAAAATTTTGATGCACGCATGGGAGCAGAAGCTGTTAAATACTTCCTTGAAGATATAAATCTGGAAGATGAAGCTATGAATCTCCGTACAATTATCAAAATGGAAACCTCTATCCAGAAAAAACAGAAAGCAATCAAACGCCTTAAGGTTATTGATGCCTTCCGAAAATCAAGTAACGAACCTTCCTGGATGATTCTGGAAGTGTTACCTGTATTACCACCTACATTGCGTCCTCTAGTTCAGCTGGATGGTGGCCGTTTTGCTACCGCTGATTTCAACGAGCTTTATCGTCGTGTAATCACACGTAACAATCGTTTGCGTGGATTACTTGATATCAATGCTCCCGAAGTTATCTTGCGTAATGAGAAACGTATGCTTCAGGAAGCAGTAGATGCCTTAATTGACAACTCACGTAAAACGCGTCCTGTCAAAGGCAGAGGTAATAGACCTTTGAAATCCCTTGCTGATCAGTTAAAGGGTAAACAGGGTCGATTCCGTCAGAACCTTCTTGGTAAACGTGTTGATTATTCAGGCCGTTCTGTAATTACAGTAGGACCGAACCTCAAATTACATCAATGTGGTTTACCTAAAGAGATGGCTATAGAATTATTCAAGCCATTTATAATCGAACGATTAGAAAAACTTGGTGAGGTAGAGAAAGCCAAAACAGCCAAGAAACTTATAGAAAAGCAGAAACCACAGATATGGAAAATTCTGGAAGAAGTTATCCAGAAATATCCAATCCTGTTGAACAGAGCGCCGACACTCCATAAACATGGTATTCAGGCATTTTATCCTGTTCTAACAGAAGGTAAAGCTATCGAGCTTCATCCACTTGTTTGTATTCCTTATAATGCCGACTTTGATGGAGACCAGATGGCGGTTCATGTACCATTATCCAATGAAGCCCAGATGGAAGCACGTGTTTTGATGTTATCAACACGTAACTTAATGCTTCCTGCCAGTGGTAAATTAGCAATGGCTGCAAACCAGGATATCGTTCTCGGTATCTATTACCTTACAGTTCTGCGTTATCCCGAACCAGATCCGAAAGATGAAATCTGGAGAAAACGTTATTTCAGCTCTCCTAATGATATGATGATGGCTTTTGAATCTAATGAGTTCATGATGAATCAGAAAGGAAACAGAGTAGATGAGCGTGACAATGGAATCTCTATCCATACATGGATTAAGATTCTTATTAATGATGAACTGGTAACAACAACTGTTGGTCGTGTTATCTTTAATCAGATCCTGCCAAAAGAACTTTCCTTTAAAAATTATGCATTTACAAAAGGTAAATTGAATGATCTTGCAATGGAATGTTTCGAAAATGTAGGACAATTAAGAACAGCAGAATTCCTTGATAACATGAAAGATCTAGGATTCAAATATGCGACAAAAGCGGGTATTACCTTTAGTGCCAGTGATGTTATCTCTCCTGCTAAAAAGGATGAGATTTTATCCAGAACAGATGCGGAAGTACAGGAAATTGTTAATAGTTACATGAATGGTGAGATCACCGAGATTGAACGATCCAATCGTGTAATTGATAAATGGAAACTTGCAACTGAACGTGTAACCGAAGTTCTTATGAAAGAACTGGAAACAGATCAGGGTGGATTTAACTCCATCAATATGATGTATATCTCCGGTGCTCGTGGTGGTAAAGATCAGATTAAACAGCTTGGTGC
>CAYYLA010000132.1:0-8117 GCA_964441785.1 uncultured Candidatus Cloacimonadota bacterium
CTTAATGGTGATAGTAGCCACCAAGGCACTAAGACACGAAGAACTGTTTAGTTCTTCTAACCTTGTTATGCCTTGTGACCTTGTGTCCTTGTGGCAAAAAATAAATGGAGATTAATTGTGATAGTAGCCACCAAGACACTAAGACACGAAGAACTGTTTAGCTCTTCCAAACTTGTAATGCTTTGTGACCTTGTGTCCTTGTGGCAAAAATAAATGGAGATTATATGAATAACAAAATATTGAAATTGATTGAAGAGTTGAGGACTTTGAAGCCTGATATGTTTGGTAAGGATTTTCTTTTAACCTGGGAGAAATCCATGGATGATATCAAAGCGACTTTGATTGTAGCTGAGATTATCAAGGAGATGCATAAGAGTAATATCTCTACCAGGATTTTTGATAGTGGATTAGGAGTATCAATCTTCCGGGATAACTCTACCCGAACCCGATTCAGTTACGCTTCGGCTTGTAACGCCCTGGGACTGGCTGTGCAGGATCTGGATGAGAACAAATCCCAGATTGCTCATGGTGAGACGGTAAGGGAAACAGCAAACATGATATCATTCATGGCAGATGTAATCGGTATTCGTGACGATATGTATATCCACGAAGGTGATCGCTATCAACGCGAGGTAGCCAAGGCTGTTCAGTTTGGATATGATAACAATATCCTGCATCAACGACCAACAGTTGTAAACCTGCAGTCTGATATTGATCATCCAACCCAGTCAATGGCTGATCTATCCAAACTAAAGGATTATTTTGGTGGACTGGAAAACCTCAAAGGCAAGAAGATCGCAATGTCATGGGCTTATAGTCCAAGCTATGGAAAACCATTATCAGTAGCGCAGGGAATGATTGGTCTAATGACGCGTCTTGGGATGGATGTTGTTTTAGCACATCCAAAAGGCTACGACCTGCTGCCAAACGTAATGGAACTTGCTTCTAAGCAGGCTCAGGAAAGTGGTGGAGGTTTTTCCATGACCAATGATATGGATGAAGCATTTAAAGATGCAGATATCGTATGTCCAAAATCATGGGCATCGTTTAACGTAATGGAACAGAGAAGAGATCTGTTACATGCGCAGGATATGGAAGGTTTGAAAAAGCTGGAAGCGGCCTGTTTGAAAGAGAATGAGTCGCATATGGATTGGGAATGTACTGCTGAAAAAATGGCTTTAACTAACAATGCCTTATATATGCATCCACTTCCAGCAGATATCACCGGACTCAGTTGTGAACATGGTGAAGTATCACATGAAGTATTTGATGAAAATCTCTATGATACATATACTCAGGCCAGCTTTAAGCCAGTTGTAATCACTGCTATGATTTTATTGGCTAAAGCTGAAGATCCTGTTAAAAAAATAGAAGAACTGTTAAAGGCTGATAAAGCCAGATTATCTTAAAGAGACTAAGATGCAAAGAAGCTAAGATGCAAAGAGGATAAGAAGTGATTGGTATCAAAACTTTTAGGAATTTATTGATAGTGGAGATTCCAAATGATGTATAGAAATCTACTTCTTTGTCTCCTTGTCTCTCTGTCTCTCAGAATCTTTATAATAAGGAGAAAAATAAAATGAGTACAAAAACAAAAGAACAGGTATTAGAGAATACCATTAACCGTTGGAGAGAAAAACATATAAAGATCCCGACTTATGCACAAATGAGAAATCCAGAGCTTATCCCTCAGAAGATTAAAGATAAATTAGAGGATATTGGACTTTGGGATCTCAACTCACTCAATCTTTTCCGTCTTACCTGGAAAAATGAACCTACAAAAGATGGTGGTGGTTTTGGAAAGGTTAATTATGTTGAATTACCTCAGGAAATAACTGGTGTTAAAGCAAGGGTATTTATTCTGGTTGGAAAATTCTTCCCAACCGGAGCACATAAAGTTGGTGCAACCTTTGGTCCTCTGGTAGAAAAACTTGTACATGGCGAATTTGATCCAACAACTCAGAAAGCGTTATGGCCTTCTACAGGTAATTATTGCCGTGGTGGTGCTTATGATTCTTATCTTCTGGGATGTGAATCAATCGCTGTATTACCTGAAGAGATGAGCCAGGAGCGTTTCGACTGGCTTCACGAAGTTGGAGCAGAGGTGTATGCTACACCTGGTTGCGAAAGTAATGTTAAAGAGATCTATGACAAAGCAAAAGAGCTCTGCCATGCACGCCCTGATGAGATTGTTAATCTTAATCAATTCAGTGAAATTGGAAATGCTATCTGGCATTATGCGGTTACAGGACCAGCAATCGAAGAGGTATTCGAAGACGAAAAAAGAGAGACAGACAAATTATCAGCCCTCTTCCTTACACAGGGATCAGCCGGTACCTTAGGTTCAGCAGAATATCTTCGCGAGAAATATCCAACCTATAAGGTAGGAGCCGGGGAAGCTTTGCAATGCCCAACCTTGCTTTACAATGGTTTTGGTGGACATCGTATCGAAGGTATTGGAGATAAACATGTTCCATGGATCCATAATATCAAAAATATGGATATGGTTGTTGATATTGATGATCAACCTAACATAGACATAATGCGCCTATTCAACTCTGAAAATGGTCATAAATATCTTATAGAAAAAGGTGTATCACAAGAAATCATCGATAAGTTGGAACTTTTTGGTATTTCCTCTATTGCAAATATCATGGGTGCAATTAAAATGGCGAAATACTATGAAATGCAAGAGAACGACGTAGTATTTACTATTGCAACCGATTCCATGGAGATGTATAAATCACGTCTTAAAGAAGAACTTGAAAAGAGCGGAACATTTAGTCATGAAGATGCTGCTGTTGTTTATAACCGTGACTTGATGGGCTTAACAATTGATAATATGATCGAGATGAACTATTATGATAAGAAGCGTATGCACAACCTCAAATATTTCACCTGGATCGAGCAGCAGGGAAAAACAGTTGAAGAGCTTAATGCCCAGTGGTATGATGAAAATTACTGGAATGATCAGTTTAACAAAGTGAATGAATGGGATGAGAAGATCGAAGAATTCAATGCAAAAGTTGGATTGTTAAAGGATTATAAATAGCCATCATAGGATCATCAGCCTTATCCAGAGATACGCGCTGATGATCCAATTTTGATAAAAATAATTTGATCTGTATATATTGCATGTCAAACAGATAAGGTTTAAATATCCAACCTTATGGAGGGGATTTTTTTAGACAGGGAATTTGGGTGCGGATTAATTAAGAGAATTCGAGATATTTGACTTGAGAAAAAATCCTGTACATAAAAGGGTTTGGAATTTGTCTGACAATCTAATCTAAAAATATATACACAGGAGAAATAGGTATGATGAAATTAGTTGTTATTGCACTTGGCGGAAATGCAATAAAGCAGGCACACGAATTTGGTACATCTGATGAGCAGTTTACCAACGTAGAGACAACATGTCATGAATTGATAAAGATGAATAAACTTGGATATAAAATTCTGGTAACTCATGGCAACGGACCACAGGCAGGAAATCTATTAATCCAGCAGGAAGAAGGCAAAGAAATAGTCCCACCGCAACCGCTTAATATCGTGGGTGCTATGACGCAGGGTCAGATTGGTTTCATGTTCCAGAACACATTGAAGAATTTCTTCCATAAGCAGGGAAAGAATGTTCCTGTTGCTACCGTTGTAACACAGGTATTGGTAGATGAGAATGATCCAGACTTCAACGATCCATCCAAACCGGTAGGTCCTTTTTACACAGAAGAAGAAGCGGATAAATTAAAGAGTGAAAAAGGTTACCTTGTAAAGAAGGTAAAACCCAAAGGTGATAGAACCTGGCGCCGCGTAGTACCATCCCCAGAGCCAAAAGAAATCATTGAAGCAGACAGTATTAAAGCACTATTAGATGCCAGAAATATAGTAATTGCTTCTGGTGGTGGTGGTGTTCCGGTAAAAATAGACAATGATGGAACATATCAAAGTCTTGAAGCAGTTATTGATAAAGATAAAGCAGGAAACATCCTGGCTCAATCAGTTAATGCAGACATTTTCCTTATCCTTACTGATGTAGAGAATGCTTATATCAACTGGGGTAAAGAAGATGAAGCGCCATTAGGTAAAATCACTGTTGAAGAAGCAGAGAATTACCTGGCAGCAGGCCATTTCTTAAAAGGCAGTATGGGACCCAAGATGACTGCAGCCATCAGATTTGTCAAAGCAGGTGGAGAGAAAGCAATAATCACATCACTATCAAAAGCTACCGATGCTCTGGATGGTAAAACAGGTACAATAATTGTTAAATAAACGATAAGAGAAAAATCATAATGAAAGATATTGAATACTATTTTCAATGCACAACATGTGGCAAGCGATACTCAGCTGATGAGGTTGAGTATCGTTGCCCGGAGTGTTCTCAAAAACAGGATCCACATCTACCACCTTTAGGGATACTTAAAACATTATATCCTTACAAGAAAATCAAATCACGCTATAAAAGCGATAAACTTTTTGATAAACTAAAACAGCGGGAATTTGTGGATCTACTCCCCATAAAAACGCCCCGAAGTTTATCATGGCTCAAGGTTGGTAAAACACCTCTATATGATGCTTCCGGTTTTGGAGAAAACAAACTTCCTCATCAACTTCTGTTGAAAGATGATTCACAAAATCCAACCTTTTCTTACAAAGATAGAGCATCCAACCTTGTTTCTGCCTTTGCCAGAGAACATGACATAAATACAATAGCTGCAGCATCAACTGGTAATGCAGGATCTTCACTTGCCGGGATTTGTGCATCACAAAAACAGAAAGCCGTTATCTTTGTGCCCGCCTCTGCTCCTATTGCTAACCTGACTCAGATCAAGATGTATGGTGCAACTATTATCCCTGTTGATGGGACCTACGACGATGCTTTTGATCTCTGTCTCAGTGCCTGTGAACATTTTGGCTGGTATAACAGAAATACAGCCTGGAACCCTTTTACAATTGAGGGGAAAAAAATAGCATCATTTGAAATGTATCAACAAATGAAACGCACTATCCCCGATCGAATCTTTGTACCTGTTGGTGATGGTGTAATTATTTCTGGAATTTATAAAGGCTGGGAGGATTTGTTACATCTTGGCTTGATTGAAAAAGTCCCAACAATCGTTGCTGTTCAGGCTGAAGGTAGCAGCAATATTGTTAATAACCTGACAACAGATCAATTTACAAGTAATGCCAGTAATACGATAGCTGATTCCATTTCTGTGGATATTCCCCGAAATTTCTATATGGCAAAACAATTTCTGGAAAACTATGCCGGTGAATATGTTCAGGTAACAGACAGCGAAATATTATCTGCGTCAAAAGAGTTAAGCAGTAATTATGGAATTTTTACAGAACCAGCATCTGCAGCCGCTTTTGCAGGTTATCTTAACATGAGGAAAACAGGAAAGATTCAAAATAAATCAAAAAATATCGTGCAGTTGACAGGTAGCGGGTTGAAAGACATAAAGGGAGTTAGTACCCTTATCGATATACCTGCACCAGTTAAACCAGACTTGAGGAGTTTACTGGATTCAGAATTGTTGAATCTTTAAACAGAAATTTATATTTCTTTACATCAAAAATAAAATAGAGTGAAAATGACATTTAAAGGTTTTATACCTTTTTCAAATTAATCTAACAGGGGTCATTTATGAAAAATGTACGAAAAGTAGATGCCCGGGCAAAACTAGAGGGATCCTTCCGTTTTTTGGATGATTACAATTATCCTGAGATGTTGCATGGCTATCTCTTCTACGCAAAATTTCATCGTGGACGCTTAGAACAAATCAACCTACCAACAAACTTCAATCTTAACGAATTCACCATAGTCGATTACAAAGATATAACCGGCAACAATATTGTCCCGGAACCCGAATGCGATCAGCCCTATATGGCAGAAGAAGAAATCTATCATTATGGGCAGATAATTTTGGGAGTAGCACATCAGGATAAAGAGATTTTAAAAAAATTCATTAAAGCAATTGAAATTGTTTACGTGGAATTACCGGCGTTAACAGATATCGAAGCCTGCCTCGAAGATGAATCTAATGCTGTAGGTAAAGAGATTGTTATCGATCATCGTCGCTTTGATGAGATACCCGGTCATTGGATCAAAACCGAAGGAATTTATTACACGCCACATCAGGAACAAGCTTATCTGGAACCACAAGGTATGATTGCAATTCATAACCCCGAGGATAGAACAATGTTTGTACGTGGCACCATGCAATGTCCCTATTTTGTTAAAAGCGGTGTAGAAGAAATCCTTGGTGATGCTGTTGATGAAGTAATCATTGAAACATCCGAGGGAATTGGAGGAGCATTTGGTGGTAAAGAGGATTTCCCTAACATTATTGGTGGTATCACTGCTCTGCTTGCATTGAAATCAGGCAAACCGGTAAAAACCGTCATGGATAGAGAAGATGATATAGTGATTACAACCAAACGTCATCCTTCCCGGATAGCCATAACCAGTTGGACAGATCCCAAAACTCAAAAGCTCATGAAATTGGATATCGATTATAGAATTGATTGTGGTGGTTATCAGACATTATCTCCAGTTGTATTATCACGAGGAGTTTTGCATGCTTCCGGTAGTTACGCTATCCCAGATGTTTTAATCAGGGGACGTCTTCTTCGCAGCAACACTCCATCTAATGGTGCTTTCCGTGGTTTTGGCGCTCCTCAGGCATTTTTTGCAATTGAATCTCATATCGATAATATAGCCAGCGAAATGAACCTTGATCCTCTTGCATTCAGGAGAAATAATATTATCCATGTAGGTGATGAACTACCAAGTTCTCAACCTATTGTAGAAAATCATCAGGAAGAGTGTCTTGAAAAAGTACTGATCAATTCTGATTATGAACGCAAGGTCAAAGAATTTGCAGAATACAACAAAACTCATAATGATAAAAAAGGGATAGGATTATCTATCGGCTATCACGGTGGAGGATATACAGGGAATGGTGAAAAAGTTCTCCACTCCGAGATAAAACTTGTAATCGAAAAAGATGCGACAGTCAAAATATATGTTGCAAATACCGATATGGGACAGGGGATATATACAACCCTGGCTCAGATGGTTAACGAAGCTCTGGGACACCCACTGAAGAAAACGATCATGCAGGTTCCCAACACCAGCAAAGCACCTAATAGTGGACCAACTGTTGCCTCCAGAACAATCTACATCATTGGTAATCTTCTAAAAGAATTAGCTGGAAATATTAAAAGTGAATTAGGTTTTGATAACCTTGAAGCGTATGTTCAAGACCATCAGGATCAATTCCCCAGGGAATTCAGACATTTCTTTACACCAGATCCATCAGTCAAATTTGATGAAGAAACCTATCAGGGTATTGGATATAAAGATTACTCCTGGGCTGCCTGTGTAGCCGAAGTCAGCTACGATCCAATTACCTATAAAGTTAAAGTAGATAAGCTTTGGAATGTTTTAGATATTGGCCGTACGGTGAATCGCACTGTATGTGAGGGACAGGTAGAAGGTGGAATTATTCAGGCAATGGGTTATGCTCTAACAGAATATTTCTACAAACCTGGATTTGGGAGAATGCATGGATTTACGGATTATGTTTTACCAATAACCTTTGATATCCCGACGATGGATATTGATTTTATTCATACAGATAATACTCTGGCTAAGGGATTGGGAGAAGTACCAATGGATTATCCTGCACCAGCGATCAGGAATGCATTTCTTAATGCAACTGGATTGAGGTTGGATGCAATACCGCTGACTCCCGAGAATATATTTGAAGCAATGCAAAACAATAGTAAGAAAGGATAGATTATGAAAATCACTTTTAAAGTTAATGACAATCCCGTGATCATTGATGTAGATCCGATGAGACGATTATTGGATGTATTGCGAGATGATCTTGGATTGATGGGAACTAAAGAGAGTTGTGGTGAAGGAGAATGTGGTGCCTGTACAATTCTGTTGGATGGCAAACCGGTAACAAGCTGTATTGTAAATGCAATCCATGCACACAAGCAGGAAATTTGGACATCCGAAGGCATCAAAGATTTACCATTAGGTAAACTGTTAGTTGATTGTTTTGATGAGACTAATGCTGTACAATGTGGATTCTGTTTTCCTGGGT
>CAYYLA010000133.1:0-8117 GCA_964441785.1 uncultured Candidatus Cloacimonadota bacterium
CATTGGCAAAACCAACAACAACATCGGTATTTAATGTAGGATTGGCAGTAAACCCTAATGAGAAATATGTAAAAGTGATGTATGAGGGACAGAATCTTATCCTGGCAGAAGCACGATTATCTGTATTGGATGAAGAATATACAGTTATAGAATCTTACATAGGTAAAGATTTAGAGTATAGAGAGTACGAGCAGCTTTTCCCATTTGTCAAACCGGAGAAAAAGGGATTTTTCGTTGTTTTGGCAGATTATGTTACCATGGAAGATGGTACAGGTGTTGTGCATACAGCTCCGGCATTTGGACAGGATGACTACGAAACAGGTAGACGTTACGACTTCCCTGTTATCCAACCAGTAGATGGAAATTCACAGGGGTTATTACAGATTGGGCTGGTGAATTTGTGAAAGATGCTGATAAATCAATCATCAGAAACCTTAAAGAGCGTGAATTACTTTTCAAACGCAAACAGATTACTCACAGTTATCCTTTCTGCTGGCGTTGTGATTCACCATTACTCTATTTTGCACGCTCCAGCTGGTATATCAAAACAAGCGTATACAAAGAGCAGATGATAGAAAATAATAAGAAAATTGAGTGGTATCCAAAATTTGTTGGTGAAGGTCGTTTTGGTGAATGGCTTGAGAACAATGTTGACTGGGCAATATCACGCGACAGATTCTGGGGAACACCTCTGAATATCTGGGTATGTCAAGACTGTGGTAATCTTCATAGTGTAGGATCTATTGAAGAATTGAGAAAAGGTAAATTATCCAATGGAGATCCTGTTCCCGAAGATATAGAACTACATAGACCTTATGTTGATGACATCCACTTCTCTTGTCCAAAATGTTCAGGTAAAATGAAACGCACACCAGAGGTTATCGACTGCTGGTTTGACAGTGGATCCATGCCTTTTGCTCAATGGCATTATCCCTTCGAGAACATGGACAATTTTGAACCCGACTTGTTCCCTGCTGATTTCATCAGTGAAGGTATTGATCAGACACGTGGTTGGTTCTATTCTCTATTAGCTATATCAACTATGCTGACAGGAAAATCATCATACAAACGAGTTCTTGTGAATGATCTTATCTTGGATAAAACAGGATCAAAGATGAGTAAATCCAAAGGTAACACAGCCAATCCATTTGAATTAATGAAATCCTTTGGCGCAGATGCCAACCGTTGGTATCTATTGGCTGTAAGTCCTCCCTGGATTCCAACCAAATTTGATGAGAAAGGTGTTTCCGAGATAGTTAATAAATTCATTGGTACATTGAAAAATGTTTATTCCTTCTATGTAACCTATGCCAACATTGATAATTTTGATGCTAATTCATATGATTTTAATGAGAATATGACAGCGGAGATAGACAAATGGATTATCTCCAGATTACATACATTGATCAAAACAGTAACAGAAAACAACGAGAAATATGATTTAACCCGATCAGTAAGAGCGATCCAAAGTTTTGTTATTGATGATTTAAGTAATTGGTATGTAAGACGAAGCAGAAGAAGATACTGGGAATTGACTCTAACAAATGATAAACGTGATGCTTATCTAACACTACATCATGTATTGGTTGAAATTGCCAAATTGATGGCTCCTTATGCACCCTACCTTTCTGAAGAGATATTCATTAATTTAACAGGAAAAGAGAGTGTCCACCTGGAAGAATATCCAATAGTCAACAATAACGTAATCCTTCAGGATCTTGAAAAAGAGATGAAAACTGTGATTGACCTTGTATCATTGGGTAGAGCGGCAAGAAATACATGTCAGATCAAGGTTCGTCAGACATTACAGGCATTGTATGTACCAGAGAAATATCATGAGCTTATCCAACGCATGGAAAGCCTGATTATGGAAGAGATTAATGTAAAAGAGATCAAATATATCAGTGAAAAAGATGATTTTGTAGAATATGAATTGAAGACAAATTTCAAAGTGATGGGTCCTAAATATGGTAAACATGTAAAGAATATCACCCAGGCACTTAATAATATCGATGCAAATCATATTGTGGAGAAATTCCACAGTGGTGATGAATACTTTATTGATATAGATGGAAGTACATTCAAGATTTCAGAAGAGGATGTGTTTATCTCCATAAAAGATAAAGAAGGTTTTGTATTTGAATCAAGCAACGGCATCTACGTTGCCTTGGATACAGCAATCACAGAAGAGCTTAGAAAAGAAGGACTTGCTAGAGAGCTAGTTAACAAAATCCAGTTCTCACGTAAGGAACAGAATTTTGATATCATGGATAATATTGATATTATCTATTTTGCAGATGAGACCATTGATGATGTTATAGAGAATTTTGGCGAATACATCAAGTCTGAGACACTCTGTTTATCAATCAGCAAATCAGCTGAGAAGACCGATGAGATGAAAGAGTGGGATATCAATGGAATAGATGTAGCATTAAATGTAATAAAAAATAAATAGGAGATGTTGTTATGGCTAAAATCAGACCATTTAGGGGTGTTCGCCCAACACCTGAAAAAATCAGTGCTGTAGCTTCCCCACCTTATGATGTTTTAAACTCTAAGGAAGCAAGAATTCAAGTTGAGGGAAAACCGGATAGTTTTCTCCATGTTGTAAAACCGGAAGTTGATCTTCCTGAGAATATCGACCTTTATGATGAGGCAGTCTATCAAAAAGGTAAAGAAAACCTCTATAAGATGATGGAAAAAGGATCATTAATCCAGGATGAAAAACCAACCTACTATCTTTATCGCCTGATTATGGGAGATGTGGATGAAATCGGGTTAGTTGCAGGCGCATCGATAGAAGATTATGAGAACGATGTTATAAAAAAACATGAACACACCCGAGCTGCAAAAGAAGCAGACAGAATTAAACATGTTGATACTCTTAATGCTAATACCGGCCCTGTGTTCCTTACCTATAAAGCTCGTAAAGATCTTGATGATCTTTTCAATAAAATCATGAAGGATAATCCTGTATACGATTTTACAGCTGATGACGATGTAAAACACATATTCTGGACAATTGAAGATGATAAGGTTATCAACGAAATAACAACTATCTTCGAAGATATCGATTTCCTCTATGTGGCTGATGGACATCATCGTTCTGCATCAGGAACAAAGGTTGGACAAAGAAGAAGAGCAGAAAATCCTAATCACACTGGTGATGAAGAGTATAATTATTTCTTATCTGTAATCTTCCCTCATAATCAATTGTACATCATGGATTATAACAGAGTGGTGAAAGATCTTAATAATCTTTCTAACGATGAGTTCCTCAACGCAGTACAGGATAAATTCCTGGTAGAAGAATTCTCTAAAGAAAATCCATATCAACCTGAAGGATTACACAACTATGGTATGTATATCGATGGTCAATGGTACAAACTTACCGCTAAAGAAGGAACATATCCGGCTGATGATCCTGTAAAATCGCTGGATGTATCAATCCTCCAGGAAAATCTTCTGGCACCACTCCTTAATATTGGTGATCCAAGAAAAGACAAACGTATCGATTTTGTTGGTGGTATCAGAGGATTAGGAGAATTATCCAAACGTGTAGATAATGGAGAAGCCGTTGCATTTTCTCTGTTCCCAACCTCCATTGAACAATTGATGGCCATTGCTGATGCTGGCAAAGTTATGCCACCAAAATCAACCTGGTTCGAACCAAAACTCCGATCCGGTGTGATCGTCCATTTATTGGATTAATCATATCACTGGATCCAACAATATATTCTCGTTCCCGGTAAAATTGTCGGGAACGAGATTTTAATTATTATGAAAAAAAAATATCACTTAATCAGCCTTGGCTGTCCCAAAAATCTTATTGATAGCGAAATATTCTCCGGTATCCTCAATAATGCCGGATACGCATCAATAGAAAATCCCGAAGAAGCAGAATTAATTATTATTAATACCTGTGGGTTTATTAATACTGCTAAAGAAGAGTCCATAAATACAATAATTGATGCTGCAGAATACAAAGAGCATAATTGCAGAAAATTGATCGTAACAGGCTGTCTTGTCAAACGCTATCTGGAAGATCTGAAACAGGAATTACCAGAGGTTGATCACTTTGTTAATCTTAAGGATTTTGCCGCTTTTGCAGATATACTGAAAACAGAAAACAAAGGCAACCGCATATTGCTGACTCCCTCCCATTATGCCTATCTGCGGATTAGTGATGGTTGTGAAAATTTCTGCAGTTACTGTGCAATCCCGTTGATCAGAGGTCCACTGCAAAGTATCCCAATTGAGGAGATCGTGGAAGAAGCCACGATTCTTGCCCAGAAGGGTGTAGTTGAACTGATTATTACAGCCCAGGATACAGCGCTGTATGGAACCGATATCTATGGTAAATCCATGCTTGTGGAATTGTTGAGAAAGATAGATAATATTGATGGCATAAAGTGGATCCGCTTACTTTACCTTCATCCGGCACATCTGTCGGAAGAGATGATAATCGGGTTTTCCACCATCAATAAGCTTCTTCCCTACTTTGATATTCCACTTCAACATATCGATGATGATATTTTAACTGCAATGAACCGTAACATTGATTCTGAAGGTATAGAAAGGATATTGCATCTGTTTAAGAAACATATACCCAACTCAGCAATCAGAACAACATTTATCCTTGGATTCCCCGGTGAAACCTATCATAAGTTTAATCGGTTGAAAAATTATATCTCAAACAGATCTTTTCATCGATTAGGTGTTTTTGGTTATTCCAATGAAGAGGATACGGCTGCCTATAATTTTGACAAGCATGTTTCTGAAAAAACAATTGCCAAACGGGTAGATGAAATTATGGCTACGCAACAGGATGTATCATCCAAACTGATGGAGAAATTTATTGGACAAACCTTGGATGTTATTATTGATAAAAAATCCGATGCTGATGGTTTTCTCTATGAAGGAAGATCATTCCTGGATGCTCCTGATATTGATGGAACCGTGTTCATTAAAAGTGGAACAGCGGATATTGGTGATATCGTTAGTGTTGAGATAACCGACGCCTGGGAATATGATTTAATTGGTGAAATCAAATAGATTTTGGAGGAATAAATGAGTAAAAAAATATCCTGTACTGGAATAAAACCCACAGGAACACCACATATCGGAAATTATTTTGGTGCAATTAAACCTGCATTGGAGTTAGCTGAAGAGTATGATGCCAGGTACTTTATCGCTGATTATCACGCCATTAACATTATAAAAGATCCTGAAGCACTGAAACAGTCGACTTACGAGGTTGCAGCAGCCTGGCTTGCCTGTGGTCTTGATCCTGAGAAAGCATTGATATACCGTCAATCTTCGGTTCACAGTACATTTGAGCTATCGACGCTTCTTATGGGATTTACACCAAAAGGATTGATGAATAGAGCACATGCTTATAAGGCAATGGTTCAGAATAATCTTGAGAACTCAAAAGATCCTGATGATGGTGTGAATATGGGGTTATTTACCTATCCCATACTAATGGCTGCTGATATTCTGCAGTTTGACAGTAACGTTGTTCCGGTTGGAAAGGACCAGGCTCAGCATCTGGAAATGACTGTGGATATTGCTGAAAATATTAACAGAAACTATCGTAAAGAGCTCCTTACAATACCACAAGCAGTTATCAGAGAAAACACTAAAACTATCGTTGGTTTGGATGGCCGAAAAATGAGTAAAAGTTACAATAATGTTATCCCACTTTTTGCAACACCCAAAAAAATGAGAAAATTAGTAATGAAAATCGTTACCAATTCACAGACAATTGAAGAGCCAAAAGATCCGGATAGCTGTAATGTTTTTACTCTCTACAAACTATTTTCAACAGCAGAAGAGCAGGAAGGTTTGAGAAAAAAATATCAGGCAGGTGGAATGGGCTGGGGCGAAGCCAAGCAAACTCTTTTCGAAGCAATGGACAGAGTTATAGCTCCGATGCGCGAAAAATACGACAGCATCATAGAGGATAAAGCCTTTATTGACAAAATATTGGATGAAGGTTCAGAGAGAGCTTCCCAGATAGTAGATGCTAAGCTACGTTTTTTACGAAAAGCGATAGGAATGAGATAAAATTTAAAAATCGTGAAAATTTATTGACACCAGAAAGGTGGGAAAATAAAAGTGATCTCGATTTGAAATTGAGGAGAAAAAATGTATACATTGTTGATGATAATACATGTAATAATTTCGGTAGCTTTAATACTTGTTATTTTAGCTCAAACCAGTAAGGGTGGATTAGATGCTAACCTTGGTGGTGCAGCTACGAATGTTTTGGGTAGTCAGGGAGCTCCAAAGTTCCTTAAAAATGCTACACAAATACTCGCTGTTGCATTTATGGCTTCTTGCCTTTTAATGGTTTTTCAGGTTGATCAAACTAAAACCGTTAAAGCAAGTAAAGCTATTGATATGATGAGAAAAGATGCTGCAACACAGACTGAAGCACCTGTTCAAGCAGCTCCTCAGACTGAAAATACTGAAAAATAATTAGATATTTATAAGCAGAAGTGGTGGAATTGGCAGACACGCAAGACTAAGGATCTTGTGCCCTTATTTGGGTGTGCGGGTTCAAGTCCCGCCTTCTGCACCATTTAAAAAGAACCATGCAATTTAGTGTGGTTCTTTTTTTGTTTTTGTAACCTTAATACTTTATATTATTTAAAATAATGTGGGGGGCAGGTTATGAAAACTATTATTTTTTGCTGTTTCATTGTTATCGTTTATGCTCTTTCGGCTGAGATTGTTCCATATCAGGAAAAAAACGAATCAAACAGAGAGCAAATCCATCAAACATTCACAAATTCAGATCCCGTTAAGGAAAAAAAACACGCTAATACAGGGGAAGCAAAAGCTCTTCTTAAAAAAGCTCTTGATTATATGAAAGAACAGGGTACAGAAAAAGCTTTCTCCGAATTTAACAAACCTGGAAGTCAGTTCTTCCATAAAGATCTTTATATTTTTGCTATTGATATGGAAGGAAATGTTCTCGCTCATGGTGGAGAACTCGACCTGGTTGGTACAAATCAATATAATCTGAAAGATTCATTCGGTAAACTATTTATTCAGGATTTTATTGAACAGCTTTACAATAAAAAAACAGCAGTTGTTGAATACCATTGGAGAAATTACGAAACATTGAAAATTGAATCAAAATTGAGTTATCTGGAAAAGTTCTCTAATAACATATTCCTGGGTTGTGGTATTTATTACGGTGAGAAAAAGTAGATTTTAATCTAACTGATTACCATAAATCTCCCAGGTTCCGTTATTATCACGAAAATAGGAGATATCTCCATTGTCTGTAGATGGCTCATCCCAGTACTGAGAATTATCACCACTGATTAATTCCAGGGTAAATGTCACCTCTGCATATTCATCATATATATAGGTAATCTCTATATCAATAAAATCGATAGCATCATAGTTATTTAATCGACTGTCCCATATCTGATATTCATCATCATAATCATTTCCATTATGCAGATAAGAATCGTTGTAGTGGCTCATAATCTCGGTAATATCATACATGGAGAAAGCTATTTTGATATCATCAAAGATTTCATGAATCTCCGAATCATTAATCTCCTCTGATGAAGAGAAATCACAACAGTAAAGTAATGGAAGCAGAATAGTAATAAAAATCAGCTTTCTCATATCCTCTCCAGCACCATCAGATTCTCCATGTGATAGGTGTTTGGGAACATATCAAAACATTTCGATTGAACAATCCTGTACTTATCTTCAGTAAATAAATCTACATCCCTTTTCTGGGTTGTAGGATCACAACTTACATAGATGATACTCTTAATACCTGATTTTAAAATCGTATTCACAACATGCCGATCTAATCCCTTTCTGGGAGGATCAACAATCAGCGTATCAGCTTTGCTGGCTGAAACCAGATCATCAATTTTATCCTCTACCCTGCCTTCAAGAAATTCGATATTTGAAAAATTATTCAATTGGCTATTATATCTGGCATCTGATATGGCATTACCGTTTTCCTCTATTCCCCAAACATATTCAGCTTTATCAGCAACAAACAATCCAATAGATCCAATTCCGCAATAAGCATCGATCACCTTCGCATTCTCTTTTATGTGATTCTTTATCTCTGTATA
>CAYYLA010000134.1:0-7906 GCA_964441785.1 uncultured Candidatus Cloacimonadota bacterium
ATGATGCCACTTAAATGTTATTATAATATCGTGCTAAGAATTTTTTACGATAGATAAAGCCAATAATCATCAGGGGTATCGATTGAGTCGATATCAATAATCCTATTGCTGAATGTGCTGATAGTTTAACAAAAAGTAAGAGCATTGATAATAAAATTAATAAAATTGCTAGAATTTTAAAGAGTTTGTTGCCCTTGATTGCTGCCCTGAAAAGATAATTTATAAACAATATTATAAATATTATTCCGCCTAAAAGGATGTTATATATTTCAGGTAAATTATAAGTTTTGCCTTTTGTAATACCCAGAATTAGAAATGATATGCAAAGTCCCATTATGAATGTGCTGAAGAAATTGCTAACCTTTATCTTCTGAGGATTATCAAGATATTCAGCCAGGATTGAATAGATACTTTTCTCTCTGGCATAATGAATAACAAGGGACAAAATCAGAGGAATAAAAAAAGCATAAAGAGCATAAATTAAGTTGCTGAAATTATCAAAAACCAGATATACTGATTGAAAAGCTAAAAGCATTCCCAGATAGATTTCGCTTAATCCATCTGCTGATATTGTGTCATGCATTTTGCTCTCCTGAAGATTTTGGCTGGCATAGGACTCATTGTCCTCTTCAGGAATAGGGGTATGCTTAATGAAATGGATAAACTTGATAGAACCGATGACAATCATCAATATAGCAAGCAGGGAAAATGTAGCAGTAACAATAAATATTTGTCTGTAGAGATTTAAAAGGCTTGCGACTAATCCAATAACAGATATGACAGAATAAACTCCAAAACTACCGATTTTGTATTTTAAGACAATATTGATTTGAACTGTGGCAATAATTGCTATAATGATAGCAGGAAAATATCGGGCAAACGTATCAAAAAAAATCTTGGTTTCGGTATTATTCCGTGTAAAAAAAAGATAAAAAACTATACCTAACATAAATATAAACATGAAAAAAAGAATTAGAATTCGATTATTTTTTCTTGGGACAATGTTAACATATCCAATTCTGGGGAAGGTGTATCTTTTTCTTGCTCTTATCAGGAACGGGCCCATTAATAGCCCCGGAAGAATAATGAAAATTGCCAGTGGCAGATCATCTACAGTCAGGAAAAACAGATAGATGGCGATTGCCAACAAAGACATCCCCATAAATATCTCAAACAGTCCATCTTGATTCAAGGTCTGGAATGCATCAATTTTAGCCTTTTTCTCATCTATGCTCATCACAACCTCCTTATTGCTAGTTTGTATTGCAAACCTATATGCATAACAGACAAATCTGCGATTTGTGTCAAACTCTTTTTTGGGTTGGATACAAAAAAAGCACTCTCAAGATTGACTTGAGAGTGCTTTATAAGAATGATTTATCTAAGAATCAAATCCTCTGAAATAATTATTTCATAAGGACTTGTCCCATGAAATTCTGCGATAGCAGACTATTTCATCAGGACCTGTCTCATGAAATTCTGCGATAGCAGACTATTTCATCAGGATCATTTTCTTGGTTGATGTATAGTCGCCTGACTGGAATTTTGAGAAATAGATTCCACTTGGTACTGTGTTGCCATTGTTGTCTGTTCCATCCCAGCTTACCTGGTAATTACCAGCTGCCTGATGACCGTTCACAATAGTTTTAACCATCTGACCTTTAAGATTATACACTGCTAACTGAACATTGCTGTCATTGCTTACGGAGTAATAAAGGTTAGTTGTTGGGTTGAATGGATTAGGATAGATACTGTTGAATGCTGTAGCGGCAGGAATAGTTGTGTCATCACTGTCAGTACCGATTGAAACTTCAGTTTCGTTAGATGCACCAGATTCAACTCCACCTGTATAAACAGCAGTTACGTAGTAAGTATAATCACCAGCAGGAGGATTAACATCGATGTAGTAAGTAGACTGAGGTTCGCCAACCAAAACATCATTTCTATAGATTTTGTAAGAAATGCTTCTTGTAGTAGCAGGAGCACTCCAGTTACTAACAACGTTAGATCCGGAAACAGTACTGTTAAGGTTTGCAGGAGCATTGAGAACAACGTCTAAAGAGAGAGTAGGAGTTGGTTCAGAGTCACCTTCATCATAGGCTGCGATTACGTAAAACTCATGAGTTCCTTCAGTAAGGCCTTCTATAAGTGCAGCAGTTTGAGCGATTGGAGCATCTGTATTTACAAGAGCACCATTCTGATAGATATTGTAACCCAATAAGTCACGAGATGTAGCACCTGTGTAGTTACCAAGGAGACCAAAAGTAATATCTTCAGGTTGTCCAGCTTCTGATACAACAGTAGCTTCCCAGTTACCTGTAGCATCTGGGAAACCCTGACCTGGATTTCTCCAGTAAGCTTCAGTACCATTAATTAATGATACTTTTTGATAAGCATAACACTGAACTTCTAAAGGTGTGTAATCAAGAATCATGTTGAAACCAATCCAATAAGTACCAGCGTCAAGTGTTACAGGATCGTTAAAATCAACCCAGTAATCAACAGTAGTTTCACCAGCATCTTCGATGCTTGTTCCTGTAGTATGGATTGCATCTTCTGATGGATATCCACCCATGTCAGGATAAATACTAACGTTGAATTGACCTGGAGCTACATGATCTGCAATAGAGTAGAAGAACAGGAATACAGCACCTGTAAGTTCTGCTTGAGCATCAAGTACAAAGTCACCTGCAACTTCTGCATCATAAGCATTGTAAGCAGCTTCAAAATCCTGAGCAGATTTTCCCTGACCTTCACCTTCATTATCAATCTGATCCCAGATAATGGGAGCAGAACCAGGTTCCATCCAAGTTAAACTGGCAGCATTGTAATCCTGAAGTTCAACAGTAAAACCAACTGGTGGGTCTTCATCTCTTGTGTTTTCCACTGTAAAATCTACAGTGCTTTGAGCAGTCTGTGTCAAAACATCAGCTGCTAATAAACCAAATGTGAAAATTGCGATAATTAAAATTACTAAAGTCTTTTTCATTTTTCCTCCTGAATTTATTTCACACTTCAAAAATTTCTTTTAATCTAATGCAAAAGGCGTTCCATAAATTGAATACAGTGACTATAGGTCAATTCATTTGTAGTGAAGTTTGACCTTTTTCTTTATAAATATTTTCCGATTAAGAGGTTAGGAGGAAAAAAACTAATGCATCGGTTTTGTTTGCTCTACAATATGCTCGGTTAGTAATAGATTATTAGAATCTTTCACATTATAATTAGGTTGCAATTAAGCATTTGGATGTCAATAATCCGCACCTTCATTTATAAGTATTACTCCCACTGATAAAGCAGTTTCAGCACTATTTGTGATCGCCAGAATAACAGTTGTTTGATTATCTTGTGAAAGGTTCAATGTGATGGTTTCGGGAGAGGAATATAGCTCGGATTCAACTGCCTCATCTATAACAATATAATGCGGGTCAGCATCTGCAATTAAAGGCTCAAATGCCACCTTACTATTATTGCTAACAGCCTTAATATAGTAGTAAATCGTATCATTATTACTTGCTGTCGGTAACAAGCCTTGATAATGATGATCGATTTGCTCATACATATTGACACTATTGAAGATACGGCTGCTCGTACTGTAAAATAATTTCAAAGAATCGGGGTTGATTCCACTGTTATCAAATGCATGTATTTCAGCTTGGATAAGTGGTTGTCTATTGGCTGGGATGCTTGTTGCAGAAGGGATATGACGAATATCTAACATGTTCCTGTCAGGGATTTCGTGGGTTCTGCAATGTAGAGCATCTGTACTCATCCAACTACCGTAGACTCCCATTATCTCATAACCGGGCATCGCTTGTTCGTATACGGACAAGGCATCATCATCATAATCAGAATATACCTGAGGAACAAATACACGATTGTTGAGGATTAGTGAATTAGAATATGGTTCATCATCCGGTGTGTAAACGCGGTAGATTTCATAGGGTTTTTGATAGGAGGAAATCTGGGTTTCAAAATAATCAACAACCTCTTCAATTTCATCATATTGTGGGTGTGATGTTGGAACAGATCGAAGTAAGATTTTATCTGGAGCAAGAAATTTCCCCCAGCAATCGATATGATCAATATATGTATTATTAGGATCAGGAATGAGATGATAATTTGATATTCCAAGATAGTCTGATGTAAGCTGATAAACATCATTTTCATCCAAAGTAGGATTTTCTTCTAAAACAAGATCCGAAGACGCCGCAATCCCATAGCCATCAGTCATATAATTTCCTCCGGTATGGGTGAGATTCATGCCAAAAAGAGGAAGCTCCAGATAATCAGCAACAGCAATGGGGGTATCATTATCGTCAGGTCTGGGTCTATTATAAGGGAAGTTTATAACTGCAACCTCACTATTATCGATTGTAATAAACCAGGGGCCATAATCTCTGCTCCAGTAACTGTTAGTTTCTGCCTGTAAAATCTGAGAGTTATTGAGATTTACACCATTATTTGTGTAGTAATTGATTACATAATTTTCATCACTTTGATCATCTACAAGAGTTATAACTGTAATTTCCTGAGAGAGTTCGGCGATAAATGATATTGGAAGTCCAAAAGGGTATCGTATTAACACAGCTTCCATTTGCTCGAATTCTGCAATGTTTCTAACCACACCTTCCGGTGGTTCTGTTGCAGAAAAGGTGCGTTCAAAAGCATCCTGCTCCTCTTTTACAAGTAAAACTGCATGGGATTCTCGCAGAGGTTGTTCGTTTCGCTCTAATTGAAATGCTTTAACGTAATAGAATTTTCTGGTTTCGGTAGATGTTAAAGGTATCAAAATCTCTGTCTGCTCTGTTGTAGAAATTTGTTGAAATTCTGTGCCTGGTTGTTGAGCAGAGTAAATGCCATAATAGTCTGCTTCAAGTACAGGTTCCCAGCTTAAGAGAAGATCATCTTCAACTATCTCTATTGTTGCGTTCTGTGGGGCATCAAGGTAGGCTGTGCTTACTGTCAACGTTATTGGAATATCAAGCGATCCGTTCTCCGAATCTATGAATCGGATTCTACCATTATAGGTATCCTCTTCCAGATTGGATGTATCGATATTAATCGAATATTCGATTGTGCTGCCTGCACTAATCAGTGTATCGATTGTTGAGGTGTTCATCCAGAATCCAAACAAAAAGGTACAGCTCATCAGGAGCTGTACCATAAAAATTATCTGCTTTTTCATATCCTCAGAAGTAACGTCCAGAGATACTTTGTAAAATTATTTTATCAGAATTTTCCCATGAAATGCTGCGATAGCAGACTATTTCATTAAGACCTGTCCCATGAAATGTCTCTTCTTCTTATTTCATAAGGATCATCTTCTTAATCTGATGCTGATCACCGGATTCCAGTTTATAAAAATATATACCGGATGTTACTTTTTCTCCCTTATCATTATCTCCACTCCATTTAAACGAATGAAATCCAGCTGTAAGTTTATTGTCAACCAGAGTTTTTACAATCTGACCTTTGATATTGAAAATCTGCAGGGTAGTAGAATAATCTCCAGATGTGGTAAAACTTATTGTTGTCTCAGGATTAAAGGGATTTGGGTAATTATCGTGAAGATAGGTTGTATAGTGAACAACGTCTTCTTCTGTATCTGTACCGGTAACGGAAAGTGTAACCGGGATAGTAAGTGTATTAACTGCATTTCCCGAGATAAGGATGTCGCAGGTATAGGTTCCTGGTGTTAAATCATTGCTGTTGATGGTGAAATTTATCACATCAGAAGCTCCACTATCCAGATTACCAGTTGTTGGATTGATATTCACCCAGAGAGCTGGGTCGCCAAGTCCGTTTACTATAATCTGACCTTCTACTGCGTGTGGATCATTGCCATAGCCATCCCCGGAGATTTGATAATTCATTAAAAGATTGCTGACAATATCTTCATCAATCGTCACATTGATTGTTGCTGTGGCAACCTCACCATCCTGAAGAACACCATAACCCATTGAGGTTTCACCATGCCAGTTGATCTGTACACCTTCACCAGTGATACCATCATTAGCTAGAGCTCCACCCGATCCTCCAATAAAATCTGTGGCAGAGTTGACAGTTACACCCATCGGGAAATCTATAATGATATCATTTACCCATTCATTATCAGGACTTGTATTGTAGGCAGTAAATACCCAGTCAACGGTTTCTCCTGCTTCATAATCAACCGCATTACAGGTGATGTATGATCCGGTGACATCGCGTGATTCTGTTGTTTCAATTGTGCGAATATTATACTCCAGGTTTCCACCGCCAATATTGGATATCGTAAAACTACTGTCGTAACTTTCATTTGTTTCTAATTCAGATTGAATCATATCAACATCTGTATCAATCTCAGGGTGCTGAACCGCGTAGTAGAGATGTGGATCCGGTCTACCTATAAAGGGATTTTCCATTGATCTACCTGATGCATCAGCAGCATGAAGATAATAACGAAGTGTATCGCCATCAGCGATAGCCGGTAGTGTGGCTTGATATGTACTTCCTTCTGTTATACTGAGAGTGGTTGTGGTATAATCACCATCATTTATTTTGTAGTACACTAGTAAAGAATCACTATACAGCATTTCTCCGCTGTATGCTTTGATATCAGCTGTTATGTGAGTTTCAACATCGGCTGGCTGTTCACCAAGTACAGGCAGGTGACGGATCAAAAGCATACCAAGATCGGCCATACCTTTTGTTCTACAGTGCAGTGCATCAGTAGATTCCCACGAACCGGTAAAACCATGAATTTCGTAACCGGGCATCGCTTCCTGATATACCTCTAGAGCATCATCATCCCAACTAGACCCTGTCTGAGGAACAAAAACCTTATTATTGAGAATCAATGAGTTGGAATAGGGTTGATCGTTAGGCGTATACACCCGGAAAACCTGATAAGGTGTTCCATAGGATGAGATCTGTTCTTCAAAATATTGTGCAACAGCTTCTATCTCATCATATTGGGCATGTGATTCTGAAACCGATCGTATAAGTACCTTATCTACATCCAATAATTTGCCCCAGCAATCGATATGATCAATATAGGTATTATTTGGATCATCAATAATGTGATAGGTTGTAAGTCCCAGATAGGCGTTTGAGATATCAAGTATGTCATCTTCATCCAATCCCGGATTTTCATAATCAACCAGATCAGAAGAGGCTGAGATACCCCAACCATCTGTCATATAATTTCCCCCAGTATGCTCTATATCCATACCAAAAAGATTGATATCAAGAAAATCAGCAACCTCAATTGGAACATCATCGTCATTGGGACGAGGACGGTTATATGGGAAATTAACGATTCCAAATTCATCATTACCATCAATTATGTACCAGGGACCAAAATCGCGAGTCCAATATGAATCGGTCGTTGCAATCAAAAATCTACAATTATCCAGATTTACTCCGTAGGATGTATAGGAACTGGTGACAGAGTTCTGCTCACTTTGACTGCCTACGATAGTCGTAACAATAGCATCCTGAGACATCTCGACGATAAGATCGTAAGGGATCCCAAAAGGATAAGCTATAAGTACACCTTCCATAGGTTCAAATTCTGCTATGTTGTGGATTGGCCCTACTGGTGGATCTGTTTCATAGAATGCTCTATCGCCAGTTGTGCTGTAAAGTTCTTCAACATCAAGATAATGACCCAGAATCGGGTTTTCAGATATCATCTTTTTTATCTGTGAATTACTCTGTGGATTCTCCGCCTGTATCGATATAAAAGCAACTACAATAAGCATCAATATTACTAATCTTTTTCTCATTTAAAAACCTCTATCTATTTTTTTTCAATTTTTATCAGGATTTATCCCATGAAATGTCTCTTCCTTTTATTTCATGAGAATCATTTTGTGTACTGAAGAATTTTCTCCCTGTAATTTGTAAAGATAAATTCCCG
>CAYYLA010000135.1:0-7840 GCA_964441785.1 uncultured Candidatus Cloacimonadota bacterium
GGCAGTTCCAAGTCCAACGCCTTTACCAATCAGTGCTTCTGCAATTGGGATAGTACCCAGCGCGTTTGAATAAAGGGGAATACCAAAGATCACTGCTACAAAAACAGCGAAAGGATTTTGTGGCCCAGCATATTTGGATAATAATGCTGCCGGAGCCCAACCATGGATTGCAGCTCCTATACCGATACCGATTAAGAGGAATATCCAAACTCTACCAACAATATCCTTAACCTGACTAAGAGCGAATTTGAGTCGGTCCTTTACCTTCAGCGTTTCAAGAACTGATTGACCCATCTTCATTTTATAGACATATTCTTCTACATATTTTTCCATCTTCAGACGATCAATAATTATCCCACCGATAACGCCAACCACAACACCGGTGATTACATAAACCAGAGCTACTTTCCAACCAAATGAAGCAAGCAGGATAGCAAAAGCGGCTTCATTAACAATAGGAGATGTTATCAGGAATGAAAATGTAACACCGAGAGGTATTCCCGCTTCAACAAATCCAATGAAGAGTGGGACTGATGAACAGGAACAGAAGGGCGTTACAATCCCTAAAAGAGATGCCATGATGTTTCCGCGAATTCCTCCAAAATGGGTAAGAATGCGTTTTGTTCGTTCAGGTTGGAAGAAGCTGCGGATATAGGAAATTATAAATATCATTGTTGATAACAGAATGATGATTTTGATTACATCGTAGATAAAGAAATGTATACTTGATCCAAGATGCGTTTCCATTGAAAGTCCGATAACACTCTCGACAAAGCGAGCTACCAGATTATCAAGCCATGTAAACATTATTGCTCCTTAAGGATATTCTCAATTTCATTAACTGTTAAAAGTTTGCCGGCAGATATAACTTCTTCATTTATAACAAGACCCGGAGTTACCATAATGCCATAAGCTATGATCTTATCGAGCTCTTCTACTTTTGTGATAGTGATGTCCATTCCCAGGTTTTTTACTGCTTTTTCTGCATTGGCGGTTAGTTTTTTGCATTTTGCGCAACCTGTTCCAAGAATTTTGATCTCCATTATTTCTCCTTTTTCTGCTGATTTATTAGAGCAGCAGGACAGTTTTTTTATATTATGTTCGATAACTGCTGTAGAGCAGGTGAAGAAGGCGTTAACACAACCTACATCCAGGTGAAAAATTGATTCGTTAGCACTTTTAGTGGTTGAGATGATACCAGCTTTCCGTAAAACAGATAAATGTTTAGATACGGTAGATTTATCATAATCAAAAAGATCGTGGATTTCGCTGAATCCTGCATCTTTATCTGATAAAAGATCAACAATCATAAGTCGCACGGGATGAGCCATAGCCTTCAAAATTTCAGCTCTCATTTCAGCCTGTTCAAAAGAAATCATATCTCCTCCTTCTTCCTTGTTGGCAAATTCGCCAACAAGGAATTAACCGTCAAGAATTTTTTATACCGTGTAGTTATTTTTTTTGCTGGGTGAACGGGAAATTTATTGTAGATGTAGCTCCGATGCATATCTGTAAATCAATAATTTTCTGAAAAATAATGGATGATATAAAAAAAGTCATGAGCGTTAAAGACTCATGACTTTTTAACAATTATGTTTTAACAAGTTCTATTCTTAGATTTACCACTCAACAGGTTGACGCTTGGCAGGCATGGTCATACAACGAACTCCACCACCACCACGAGCAAGTTCAGCTCCGAAGATGCCTACAACCAGTTTATCATAGTCCTCAATTTTGCTTTTGCCATCCAGAATTTCCCGAGCGGATTTGATCTCATATCCTGCTTTGGATATTTCTTCAAGAGTGCGCGTATTGCAGTCGTATCCAATAAATTTACCTGGTTCAAAGGCAAAAAAGTTTGTACCAGACAACCATTGTTCCCGTTCCTGATAAAGTGATTCATTACCACCGCAGATAATTGGCTCAAGATCAAGTCCTACACTTTTTAAACCACTTACAAGATCGGTTACATATTCATAGGTTTTTTTACCGCCGGGATTAAGTGTAATCTTAACAACCGGGAGGATATTACGACCCAGAACATAAGGTTTATGTACAACGCATCTGTTTTTATCAACCATGGTAAAGATCATATCAAGATGGATTGTTGCACGTTCTTTCGGGAGGACAACTGCAAACACATAGGTGGTCTCACTTATCATCTTTTTCAGGTGTTCGGTAATAATATCGATACTGGTTGTATTGGTTCGTTCAGATACCCCGATAGCGAGGATATTATCCTTAAGAACAAGCAGGTCACCACCTTCAATAGTAACATCTTCATCGATCTTTGTTTCTGTACCATCGAAGATAAAGCCTTCTGATTTAAAATTGCGATGATATTTATAGATGAATTTCATAATGATGGCTTCGATAATTCTTACGCGGTTAGCCATAGAACCGGTAATAACTTTGTCGCCGACAACAATAGCACTGTCACGCATAAAGTAAAGGTTTGGCAGTGGAGGAAGTGCAAAGATATTGTCGCTTAGAAAACGATCCAGACTATCCTTTTTTTCTTTGATACCTATGATAACTCCGTCAGCCAGTTTTTTGGCACTGAGTACTAATAATTCCTCTTTCCGGCGGTGCATATGTGGTAATTGTGTACAGATGGTATCAACAAATTCTTCTTTAACAGCATTATTCTTTAATACATCAATAAGAAGATCTTTCACCTCAAAGACATTTGTAACCATTTTGAGGATTTGTTCAAGTTCTCTGTGATCTTCTGCGATTACAGGTAAAGGCAGGATATCATTATAAAGAACCTGCTCAGCAGATTTGGGTGTCATCTCTTCAACTTCAAAACCGGGTGAATGTAAAATTACCTTTTCCAATTTACCGATTTCGGATGTTATAGAAACTCTATTACTCATTATATTTCTCCATTAGATTTAATTTTTCAAAGCCAAATCTATAGGATTGCTTTAATTGTAAACATATTTATCTGTTAGAATGATTAAAGAAGAGTTAATGGCTTGATTAGTCAGGAGTTATTACTAAATTATGAAGCCCGACTCGGGTTATAAAAGGAAGGATTAGTGCTTATTTAATGCTAATTTCTTCCTAAAAAACACCTTTTTTCAACCCGAGTCGGGTTTTAACATTTATCTACTAATTTACTTCTGCAACTTTTGTGTTTTTAAGTGTTTGGATAAATCTTAGATAAAGAACCAGTGTTAATACAAAAGCAAAAAGATCTGCAATTGGGAACGCCAACCAAACGCCATTTAATCCAAGGATACCAGGTAATATCAGTACAACCGGGACCAGGAAAAGAACCTCTCTCGAAAGAGATAGGATAATTGATGGGATTGCTTTGCCAAGTGCCTGGAACATTGTGGTTCCAACAACCTGAAATCCTACAACAGGAATCAACAGGATCATTATTCTGCTGGCATTAACACCAACCTCAATTAACGCAGCATCGGTTGTGAAAATTGAGAATAAGAAACGTGGCATCAGTTGAATTACTGCAAATCCAAGTATAGCAAGAGCTGTAGCAGCAATAATAGCTGATCTATTAGCTTCTTTGATTTTCTCAGGTCGATTCGCTCCATAATTATATCCTACAATTGGCTGTAATCCTTGAGCTATTCCAAATAATGGCATGAAAAGGAACCTGAGAAGTCTTTGTAGAATTCCGTAGGCCGCGATTGCCAGATCTCCGCCAAAAACACCGAGCTTGTTATTGATAAGTGCAAATATCATACTTCCCGCAATGTTTCTCAGAAATGAGGATAATCCAACCCCTGTAATTTCTTTGATTATGTTGAAATCCGGTTTTAGATGATGCGATTCTAACTTTAAACTATCACTGCCTTTTCTAATTGCAATGAGTACATAAACAACAGAAATAAATTGCGCTAAAACTGTTGCTGTTGCTGCTCCTTTGACGCCCATATTTAATCCGAAAATAAAGATGGGAACGAGTATTATGTTTCCTAAGGCTCCAATTATCATTGTATTCATAGCCGTTTTTGCTCTACCTTCTGCTCTTAGAATATTGTTACTTGCCATTGCTGTTGTAAAAAGAATAGATGCAAATACTATGATTCCCATATAGTCTTTTGCATAGGGCATCACAGCATCAGAAGCTCCGAAAAGACGAAGTAATGGATCCATGAAAACCAGACCAGCCACTGTTATGATAAGGGATAAAACAGTAGTGTAGAGGAATGCATTTCCTAAAACACTTTTGGCCTTTTCTGTTTCTCCCGAACCAATATATCGAGAGATTGCAGAACCGGAGCCTATCCCAACCAGCTGCCCTACAGCCATTACAACAATCTGAATAGGGAATACTATAGATAATCCGGCGAGGGCCATCGATCCGATTCCTCTCCCAACAAATATGGTGTCTACAACATTGTATAAAGCCATAACTATCATGCCTGCCATCGCTGGTAGTGATAGTTTGACCAATAGCCTATTTACGTTGTTGTCAGCTAAGACGTGATTCTCTTTCATCTGTTCTCCTCAATGTTTGATATCATACGTTTTACGTATAGTTTGAATGCCTCTAGTTCTTCCTGAGAAAATCCGTTGGTTAATTTTGTTTCCCAATTCGAGAAAACACTTTGAAATCTCTCTTTTAGTTGAAGTCCTTTTTCTGTTAAAAATATTCTATTTATTCTTTTATCATTTTTATCATTCCGTTTTTCAATTATTCCAGCTTCAATTAATTTGCAGATATTTCTGGCTATACCAGCTTTATCCAAATGAAGGTTTGCACTAATCTCATTCTGAGCTAAGCCATCTTCTCTATATAATTGTTTCAGGATGAATACATTCCCTCTATTGAGATGTATGGCTTCATATTCTCTTGTAAAATACTTATGTGCTTCTCTGCTGATATAACTCAGATGAAAGCCTATAGATTTATTATCACTACACTTCATTCAACCTCCTTAGTTGACGTGTCAACGTTTTCTAATAAGGTTGATGTGTCAACTAATAGTTTCAGTTTTTAATCTTTTAAACCCGACTCGGGTTAATATTTGATTGAATTGTTGGCGTTTACAGCTTGTTTACACTACAAATTACGTATTTTTTAACCCGACTCGGGATGAATTTCTTCATAACACCTTTTGACTGAACTAATAAGGTCTCTTAATAATCCCGAGTCGGGTTAGCTTTTTCCTCAATGACAAATTCCTTTTCAAAGTAATACCCAATATTTAAATGACATCACAGAAAAGGAGATAGTATCAGATGCAGAATAAGCGTATTCTTCATGTATTAAGCCAAAGGCCGGACTCAACCGGCAGCGGCATTTATATCCAGGCTATGATCAAAGAAGCTCGAGATAAAGGATATCACAATTTCCTGGTGGCAGGTATAGATCCCGGTCATGAATTGGATGATGGATTTATCGATGCAGAAAACTGTCATTTCCTGCAATTTGAATCCAATGAAGTCAGTTATAAACTACCCGGTATGAGCGATGTGATGCCTTATCAAAGCTCAAAATTCTGTGAACTGTCATCCTTCCAACTAAAAGAATATAAAGAGGCATTCAGTAATGTCTTGAAAAAAGCAGTAACCAGATTCAAACCTGATATAATTCATACCCATCATCTCTGGATTGTAACCTCCTTAGTTCGTACTCTGTTCCCCAATATACCCATAGTAACAAGTTCCCACGGTTCTGATTTGAGACAATTCAGGAATTGTGAACATCTGCAAGGGGAGATTGCCATTCAATGCAGAAAATTGGATAAAATCTTTGCTCTGACAGCAATGCAAAAAGAGGAAATATCAAACCTTTACGCCATTGATAAAGCAAGGATAGCAGTTACCGGAGCTGGTTATAACGATAAGTTATTCTTTCAGGATGAAAAAAAATCGTCAGATGAAATTAGATTAATCTATGCCGGAAAACTAAGTAATGCAAAAGGCGTACCCTGGTTATTGAAGACTCTTGCAAAAATAGATTCTTTCGATTGGCATTTAGATTTAGTAGGGGGAGGATCTGGGGAAGAGAGGAAAAACTGTCTGAAATTAGCTGAAAGCCTGGAAAATAATGTAACTGTTAATGGCGCAATTCCACAGTCAAAATTAGCGGAACTTTTCAGACAATCAGATATCTTTATTTTACCATCCTTTTACGAGGGAGTTCCGTTGGTTGTGCTGGAAGCGGTTGCCAGTGGATGCCGTGTTGTAGTAACCGATTTACCCGGAGTTAGAGAATTACTAGAAGGAAGTGATTACCCTGAAATCAGTTTAGTACAATTGCCACGATTAAAGAATATTGATGAACCTTTTGAAGAAGATCACGAAATGTTTATGCTCAATCTAAAATCAAAAATAGTGTTTCAGATGAATAGATTGAAAGAAAATAGAAGGAATGAACAATCACAGGAAATCTATAAGTTACTGAAAATCCATACCTGGAAAGGTATCTTCAAAAAGATTGAAAAACACTATTTAGATGTGTTGAAGGAGCGATTAGATGAAACCAATGCATAAGGTGTTATTTGTAATTGTACTATTTCTGATTCTTTATTTCCTGTTAAATATTATTGGAAACAATGTCTGGGGAAGAAGTACCAGAAAGATTATTACTCTACTTGAAGATAATAATATTGAAACTCAAAGTAGTTTTTTTGATGCTAAATCAATAGGCAATTTGCCTGCACCTGTCCAGCGCTACTTGAAAAAAGCTGTCCCTGATGGGCAACGTTATATCAAATCAGTTGAGATTAAACAGGAGGGATTATTTAACCTTGGTAATGAAAGTGATAGCTGGTTTAATTTCCAGGCATCTCAAAAGAGTAGGTTGGATGATCCAGGTTTTCTGTGGAATGCTAAGATCAATTTCCTGCCTGGAATCAGTTTCTTTGTTCATGATCTGCTTATTGATGGAAAAGGTGGGTTGAAAGTAAAGCTAATGGGATTGTTTCCCATGCTTAATACATCAGATGATGTTGAATTAGATAGATCTGAATTTATCCGGTTTCTGGCAGAATCACCCTGGTATCCTACGTTTTTTGTTTCTGATAACAATTTACGGTGGAATACTTTATCTGATACTTCTGCAGTTATGCATTATGATGATGGTAGATTTGTTGTCGATCTTACCTTTACCTTCGGTGAAGATGATATGATAAAATCTATTCGTTGCAATGACCGAGGTCGCTCTGTTGGAGATGAAATTATTCCAACAACCTGGGTAGGAAACTGGTCCAACTATCAGAATCAGAGTGGGTTCACTATACCTATGGAAGGTGAAGTTGCCTGGATTATTGATGATAGTTCTCTAACATATTGGAAAGGTGAGGTTACAAAGATTAAGTATAGATATTGACTGTAAATGGTTGACCCTCCTTCGTTAAAACTAAGGAGGGCAAGCAGTTGACAAAATATTACCACAAAACCAGTAAGTCACCAAAAGGCACCAAGATTTTCTATATGTCAGAGCTGTAAATAAGTTTTTAAATTGCATCTACAATGAATTCCTGCAAATTCCTCTGAGTTCCTACAAATTCCTCATTTGGAACTTTTAGCGAAACATTTGAATAATAAACTTATCTGAAGATCCTCAATAAGTTTAAACAATGAATTCCACGAGTGTAGCGAGTGCCTCTTTTTATCTACTACAACACTATTATCTACTTTCTTTTTACAATGAATTCCGTCCAATTTGCTGGATAAATTCCGCTACTGAAAAGAGGAGATTCCATGAGCGTTAGCGAATAAATTCCGTGACCGCAGGGAACATATTCCATCACTCTACGCTCAATCTCACACACTTTTTCTTAATCCGCTTTTTCTTTTCGCAGATCCTCCATAGCCTTGGCGAAGGAGGATTTCTTTTTCCTTTTTTACGCCAAAG
>CAYYLA010000136.1:0-7314 GCA_964441785.1 uncultured Candidatus Cloacimonadota bacterium
CACTGTACATTTTCTTTACGGTCGGTCCTGTCGTTGGTCGTTTGTCGTTCGCCTCCCTCGCACCAGCGAAGCTCCTCACAACTTATAATCAGCCAGCGCCTTATAAATGGGTCCTTTTTGAGTCAGAATACTCTCATAGAAAGTAACATTTTCGATCACTGGCGACTGAATTGTTATGTCGCGGTATCTGGATATCAACTCCGGCAGTGCATTTTTCTCCTCTATATATTTTGGTCTGCCAAGGGTGAGGTGAGGACTGAAGGGTCTGGTGTCGTTAAACAGTCCATTTTCTCTCAGCCTGTCGCAGATTTCATCTCTCAGGCTGCCCAGGGACTCAGAGGGCTTCATCTGTAGAAATATTACTTTTGGATCTTTTAGTGATCTGAACAGATCGATACCCCGGAATACAAGCTGGAATGCTTTATGTGCGGCGCAGGCAGAATCAAGGATTTGCTTAATGGTCTCAATTTCTTTTTCGTCGGTATTACCAATAAAAGCCAGGGTGATATGAATATTTTCAGTCTCCACCCATTTTATCCTCGATTTCTTCAGCCTGACCCTGAGCTCATCCAGCAGAAGCATCAGCTTTTCTTCGGGATGTATCTTTATTGCAATAAAGGTGCGTTTCATTTCTGCTGGAATATCAATAGACTTAGTCAAAGTTATATAAAGAGAAGGGATTTGAGGCTTATGCTTTGTTTAACTTTAGTTAAATAATTTTTCTAAATTTGGTTTTGTCTTCAATACTATATTGATAAAAAAAAGATTGATCATTTATCATGTAAATTGCCAGAATGAGGCATTTAAATCATATTTAGTATAGAAGATGACATCTACGTAATTATTATTAATTCCACAAATAGTGAATACTGAGTTGTAATTATAAAAGAAAATGGGTCAGAAGATTCCAGTAGATAGAGATAACAAGGCAGTTCTTCTTTATAGCAAGGCAAGGCAACAATGGGAGGACAAAACAACTTCCATTTCAGCAATGTTCTCAGCATACTACTACGGGAATTTTACCGGTTATGATATCTATTTCAAAGGTCCTGGAGGAAAATTCTTCTATAAGAAGGAAAATGTAAAATTCCTGAACAAAATAGGAGAGATAAGTATTGAGAAGCAAGACGTCTATGTTGATGGTGCCTTAGTTAATGCAATTAAACTCCATCAGTTTGAGAAGGGATATTATAGAGTTTATTACAAAAAGGGTAGCCGGTTTACCCGGAACATTAAACTAGAAAGCAATAAGCATAAAGATATTCTCAAATACTATTCTAAGCTTGCTGATTATGCTGGAATAGTTGCTGACGAAAGGAGTCCACTGTATTTTCTTTCACAAAACTATAAGCGTATTTCTCCTTCAAGTGATTCCATTCTTTTTGATTATTTAAAAGGAGTCTGTAAGCCCATTAACAAAGAAACATTAATTTCAGTTCCATTTGATTTTAATCAAAGTCAGATTACTGCAATTGAAACAGCTCTGAAGAATAGAATATCCATTATTGAAGGCCCACCCGGAACAGGGAAAACTCAAACGATACTTAATCTTATTGCCAGTATAGTTTATCAGGGAAAAAACTGCGCGGTTGTGTCAAACAACAATACAGCTATTGATAATATATACGAAAAACTGAGTGAAGAGAAGCTGTCTTTTATTACTGCTATGTTGGGTCGGCGAGAGAAGGTAGAGCAGTTTTTTGATTCCAAACAAAATGGAGAACTTCCAAAATTCCTGGAAGAGAAAGAAAAAAAACTCAAAAAGAATGATAGCTTAAGAATTACGGTTTTGCGCGGTGAGATGAAGAAAATACAGGATGCAGAAGTTGAAACATCAATCCTGGAATCTCAACTTATCGATATTAAAAATGAAAATAGGCATTACGAAAATGTTTCTAAAGATGACCTTATCATCAATCATAGTTTATCCTCAACTACTTATCTTGCTTTTATTACACGATTAGAGAAGCCCAAAAAAATAAGGTTCTTTGAACGATGGATTCTTGGAATAAAATTCAAGGTTAAGATTGCTGAACAGGATGTCATTGTTCTCTTAAATAATGCTGAAAAACTCTATTACAAAACTAAAATCAATGAACTTACCAGGAAAATAGAATCCGGAAAATCATTCTTAAAGAAACATAATAAAGAGAAAGCAGCTAAAGAACTTAAATACTTATCACGGATATTTCTGGAGAACTCTATCAGGACTCGTTTTAAGAAATATGGTTTAAAAGAATTCAATAAGGCTTCTTACAAGAGAGATTTTGAAGATTTTCTGCACAGATACCCTGTGCTACTCAGTACTTCACAATCCTTGCTAAATAATGCCCCTAAGGGTTTTGCTTTTGATTATCTAATCATTGATGAGGCGTCTCAGGGAGATTTACTGAGCAACATACTCGCAATGAGTTGTGCAAAAAACCTGGTTGTCGTAGGAGATTCACGCCAGCTTCAGCAGATAGATGATGAAAGACTCTTTCCAGAATCAGAGAAGCTATCAAGAGAATATAATATCCCGGAAGCGTATCAATATGAATCTAATTCGATTCTTCAATCCGTAAAAGCTGCAGTGTCAGGTCTGCCAACTACACTATTAAAGGAACACTATAGATGTGCACCGGACATTATAAACTTTTGTAATAAAATGTTTTATGGTGGAGAACTGGTTGCAATGACTAAAAATTCCGGGAAACATATTGAAGTCATTAAATCAGTACCGGGCAATCATGCCAGAAGTAATCCATATGGTAGCGGCTTATACAATCAGAGAGAAATAGATGAGATAGAGAATGTCTTGAGAGTTTCGAAATCACATAGCATCGGAATCATTTCACCATTTCGGTATCAGGCAGACCTTATCACAAAGAAATATGCTACAGAACGTATTGAAGCTGATACTGTTCATAAATTTCAGGGTAGACAAAAAGAAGAAATAATTCTCTCTTTTGTCGTAAATTCCTTGGATAAAAACCCCAACAATATTGAAAACAGGTTATATGATTTTGTCACAAATGCTAAATTATTGAATGTGGCAATCTCCAGAGGTATCAACAAAGTAACAGCAATAGTAGCTGATAAAGTCTATCATTCATCGAATAATGCCATAAATGATTTTATAAAGTATGCTGAATATCTATATGGATCGGATATAACTAAAGAATCAACTGTAACTTCAGTATTTGATTTTCTGTATCAAAAGCGGCAGTCATATCATGGCGATTTCCGATGGCAGCCGGGAAACCCTGGGTTGGGGTCGGGCAGCATTGTTCTGCCATGATAAACTTCAGGTCCAGGGCTTTGGCTATACCACAAAACAGAGTTACTAATGAGTGATATTATTAAGCAGGTTCTGAATGATTTTAGCTATATCGGATATTCAATGCATACCAGGCTTGGAAAACTGGTTACAGTACCTGATACATTTAATGAAGAAGAAAAAAGATATATACTTCATCCATGGACTCATGTGGATTTCCTGTTCTATAATATAATCACAAAGGAAAAGCTCTTTGTTCTTGAAGTGGATGGTATCAGATATCACGAACAAGATAAGAAGCAGGCTGAACACGACAGTATTAAGAATCGTGTATTGCAATCAAACAACATTCCAATATATAGATTCAAGACAAATGAATCTAATGAAAAGCAGAGGCTAATTAAAATTATTAAGGAATTTTCCTATTAAAATAGTCTTTTCTTAAAGTAGGATTGTACATCTCCTTCTGTACAGTAGATGTAGCATCCTTTCATGCCCCTGCTCATAAGAACCCTGTATATATTCTTTACATATGAGTCGAAGTTCTCTTTGTCTCTTTTAAGAACCGGATCTCTGGTAGCCGAGATATCTGCAATCAGCGAATCAGATTCACAATCATACTTCAGGTCTGATCCGATAATTACACCTATATAATCAAACTCGAAGCCCTGGGCTGTATATATACATCCTACTTGTTCAAAGCCTTTTTCCTTTATTGCCCATTGGTGCCAGGGTGGGTATTCCCCAACATATTGGTCGCCCTTGGTTTCCCATGGCATTTCAAAGTTGCCTATCTTTACATCATTTACAAGAGTCCCGCCGGGAACAGGATTGCTCCATGGCCAGCAGAATCCTGCAACCAGCCGTGCAGATCCTGGCTTTTCTTTTTCTTTATCCTGTAGTGCTTTATAGAGTTTTCCAGGTGTGTCAAAGATTTGAAAGTCAAACTTATCATTTTTGCTGAATATCCTTTTATCCTTGTCAAATCCGAGTACTGATTCAATCCACAGGAGGTAATCATTCGATCCCATGCACCTGAACTGTGACACCAGTTCCACTTCTTCAACAGTTGCTTCCATTCGTTCTGCAGCTTCACGCAATAATGAAGAATTACCAATTTCAAGGTGCCTTACGCTCTGTTTATCGTCAATAAAGAACACACTTGTTTTGGCCGACCTGATAATCTGGTCAACCTGGGGGAGATCTGATTTGTGTTCAGGTCGCATGTATCGGTGTGTATTGCTTTTCTCAAGCCTATGGGCCTCATCAACAAATACTACATCCAGCCCGTTCTCCTCAGCCTGTGCAGGGACAAGAAAATATGGATTGATGAAAAGGTTTTTAGCTTTTCCGCCTACAAGTTTCTGTAGTCCTTCCCTGAAAGGTTTGGATTTGCATACAAAAAGAGCACTCATATTCCTTGCAGCTACCTGGGCAAGTACATTCAGGGCAATAATTGATTTTCCGGTTCCTGGTCCGCCTTTTACTATTACTACTGATTTTTTCTTATTTTTTATACCCTGCCTCACTTTACCCCAAATCAGGTTCTTCGCTACTAATTGTTCATTTAACAGAGAGTATTCATGTCCGTCGAGGATAACATTTTTAACATTGGACATAAGTTTTTTTGAAGGTTTCAGCTTACTGAACATAAACCTGTTGAATACTTCTAATCCTGTACCACCGGCAAGTTTGCTTTTTAATTCACCTGCCAGTTCAGACAAATCCTCTTTGCAGTATACCCTGAATTCATTTGTGATTTTCTTATAAATGTCTTTAAATAACCCTGATTCGTCCTGCCTGCTATAATTGTGGCAATATGCACAGCTATAAAGACTCATGGTGGGTTCTTTTTCAAACTCCTCAACAAAATCCAGCAGGTAATTATGGTATCCCTTCACCTGCTGTGAAGGATGAACAACTATCCGGTGTGCTCCTCCAGTATACGTTTCTACGTAATTCCCCTCAATGTCCGTTGATTCAACTTTGCTCCACTGTTTAAGCTCAATCAGAAATACATTTTGTTGATTCCCCTGTCTTCCGAAGATCAGGCAGTCTATTCTGCTAAGAGTATTATATGGAACTGAATATTCCAGCGCAATATAATTCTCTTTTAAGTCAGCAACCTCCACCAGGTCCCTAACCCTGGATAAGGAATTCTGCCATGAAGCATACTCACTGGCACCGGCGTGTCTCCCTGTAAATGAGAAGAAAGCATCATCCATTACATCAGCAATCCGGTTCATACGGTTTAGCTGGACGAATTCGTTAGTGGTACCTTTATAGATGAGCATAGCTTAAAGTTCAGTATACTTTTTTGCTGTTCCTTTAGATTTTTCTACCGGGTATTTATTTGAATTCCTTGATATTTTGTTTAGTACTATTTCTTTTATATCAAACCCATGTTTATTAGCTAGTAAGAATGAAAAGGCTAAAATATCAGCTAATTCTTCCTTGATTTTTTCTTTATCAACTTCTTCAGCTTCCTGGATAGTTTTCCATAGAAATAATTCATTTAATTCCGCCGCTTCAATTGCTATTGCTGTTGCCAGGTTTTTAGAATCATGGAACTGCTCCCAGTCTCTATCATCTCTGAATTTCACTAGAGTATCGGTGATTTCTTTTATATCATTCATAATTCAAGTTGGGTGTGGGAATTGACTTATTAAGCATAAAGATAGAAATTGGCACTAATAAAACGAAAACAAAAGGAAGATGTATAAATAATGAATGTTAAGAAATGATACGACTTAGATAATATGGAAGCAATAATTTATGCCAAACCTATTAAGTCTGCACCAAGTTATTTTATGGTATCTAATTTTCTGCAATTTTTTGGTTTGCTATTCTATTGTTTCTTGCCTTTATAAAATCCATTACACTTTCTTTATATAAAAGATACTCATTACAATCTGAAAACATTGGTCGAGTTTTAAAGTCATCAAAAGGCAAATAAAATTTGATCTTTTTGTTTTTATTAACTAAATCATCCAATAAGAAGAATTGGATATAGCCATTAAAATTGTCAAATAAATCGAAGAAGTTTTTATATCTCAATAAAGTGTTATAAAGTGGACTTTTTTGTCCTATATAAAAGCGACGAATACATTCTAAGGTTAAATCGAATCGGTCATCAATAAAACTATTTACACCACGTGCTTGATTGATTGTGTGATTCCCATCAATTCTCTTATTCGGAAAAATAGTGTAAGCTCCTATTGCAGAGCCTGTATTGAAGAGTTCATCAACCTCGTTTGGAATTTTTCTGGTTAGCCAAAGCTTACGCTTATGATTTTTATAAGAGTTCGTAATGGCATCGCTGCCAAGAAAGAATTCACCCAGTTCTGATTTATGATATAAATACGAGTCATACCTACTATCAGATAGTTCGAAGAATTTACCATTTGGCAAAGGCTTGCTCCATAATATCTTATGATATTTCCGAAGCGTAGGGCTGCTACTGTCTGGATCCCCACCTCTTGCATCGGAATAGAAATTAAAACTTATATCAATTGTTTCTTTTTGCATCCAACTTATATAGTTCTATTTAAAGAATATTGTTTTAGATCCTTATTCTTTGGCACATTATTAATTGCTAGTACATAACGGTTGGCGGTTTGTTTTCCTTGGGGATTGCGGGCTATTCTCCTTTCCAGTTATACCACATTTAATGCGTGCCAGGATGCTTGAATAACCATTTAACCCAGAATGTTTTATACCGCGTGTTGGCAGCTGGTGTTTATTATCTATCTTATAATTATTCATTAATTTAGTTATCATCTTTCTATCCTTCTCAATATGCATAACCCTATCCACAAAGTAGAAATTTATTTTGTTTTTTGGGTTGGAAAAACCTAAAGCTCTATGAGTTACTTGGGTTGGAGAGGTGGAAGCTCTTTTGCAAATCTTTGGGTGGAGCTTTTCCTCCTGGGGCTTGCCAATGTGCATCCTACTTAGCGTTGACTTTTGTCCCTGTACTTGTTTTTAACAAAAAATTTAGTGGTGCTTCCATTGAACTAATAAAATAATTTTCATTCAATTCCAATTTGTCTTTT
>CAYYLA010000136.1:7360-7768 GCA_964441785.1 uncultured Candidatus Cloacimonadota bacterium
AAAATTTATTAGAACCTATATTCAACAAGATTCCATTAAGTCAATTAGTTTTGAAACTGCTTTTTTAGTTTCTCCGTCGTCTGAAATACGCTCTAATTCAATGAAATTTACATCTGAGTTAGTGATTAATGAAATGAACATAAAATCTTGAATTTCGAGAAATGATTCCCGTCCTGATTTTGCTTTTTTCTTACCCCATTCCGAAATTTTATGTCCAAAATTTACTTTCGTAGTACTTTCCTGTTGCTCGTTTGCATATAAACCAAGAAAGAATGCGTAAATGTACATTTCATATTGCGTTGCAAAAATTTTACCTGTTTCTGTGGCTCTTTCTTCGTTGTCACCGCCTTCGTTTCCTTTGTTTGCCAACTTTTCGAAAATCGTCGTATATTCTGAATTATAATTAGG
>CAYYLA010000137.1:0-7750 GCA_964441785.1 uncultured Candidatus Cloacimonadota bacterium
AATCCCAGTTGGGTTAAACCACCAAAGAGATATGCTCCACCATAAGCAATTAACGGATTCCAGTTGGCAAAAATTACTAAAGCTATTGTTATCCAACCTCTACCTGCTGTCATACCTTCAACCCATAATTTTGAATAAGCTAACGAGAGATAAGCACCGCTCAATCCAATAAGAACACCGCCGACAATAGTCGCTATGTATCTTACTTTGATTACTTTAATACCCATGCTTTCACTTGATAGTGGTTCTTCACCTGAACTGCGAAGGGCAAGACCCCAACGGGTACGATTAAAAATATACCAGATTATTATGGGGATTACATAGGCACAATATACTAATATATTGTGTTGAAAAAGAATCTGACCGATTACGGGTATTTTACTTAGAATTGGAATATGGATTGGTTCAAATGATTTAACGAGTGTTTTCCCTACCATATCGATCCCAAAGAATGCACTGGCACCTGTTCCAAACATCGTTAATGCCAGACCTGATACCACTTGATTAGCTCTTAAAGAGATGGTCATAAAGGCATGAATTAACCCCATCAAACCACCGATAGCTGCAGCTCCAAGTACGGCCAGGAATAGACTCTCGGTAGTATAGGCAACATAAAATCCGAAGAAAGCCCCCATCAACATGATCCCTTCTACACCAAGATTAAGTATACCCGCCTTTTCGGTAATAATCTCTCCTAATGTCGCATAAAGGATTATCGTACCACTGGCTATAGCTGCTACAAGAATTGTTATAAGATCAGTCATTATTTCCTCCGAATTATCTTGATTCGATAGTTTTTAAATAGTTCACTTCCCAGTATTGAGAATAGGATCAATGCTTGAATTACAACACCTAAGGAAGCTGGTAGGTGCATAGCAATCTGCAATGATTCTGCTCCTTTTAATAACACACTGAGAAAGAAGGCAAAGATAACGATAATAAAAGGATTTGATTTTGCCAACCAGGCTACAATAATACCTGTATATCCATAACCTGATGAGATATGCTGATGAAGCTTAAACTCAATTCCACATAACTGACCTACACCGGCTAATCCGGCTAATGCACCACTTATAAGGAATACAGCAAACATGGTTTTATTTATATTTATACCAGCATATTTAGCAGCCTTTAAACTTGAGCCTGTTAATCGCATTCGATATCCCATTTTTGTGTGATAAATAACAATATACAAGATGATAACAAAAAAGAGGGCAAGAAATAAGCCTGAATGAACACGCTCAAATCCAATAGATCCAAAGCGTGCTGATTCCGGAAACTCCGGGGTATAGGGGAAGTTGTCTTTCCCTTTCCACGGCCCAAAGAGAAAGTAGTCGGCTATATTGATAGCAACATAATTTAATAACAGTGTTGATATTACCTCATTCATTTTAAATTTTATTTTTAACAATGCCGGAATAAAAGCCCAGGCCGCACCTCCAATAATTCCAAGCGCAATCATTACTATCATTTGATATGGTTTTGGCAGTACCGGACCATAAATTACAAAAGCTGTTGCCACAATAGCTCCAAAGAATAATTGACCTTCTGCTCCAATATTCCAGATCTTACTGTTTAATGCTACAGCAACTGCAAGACCTGTAAATATCAAAGGTATAGATTTTAATAATGTTTCGGAGATTCCATAGGCTGAACCGAAGGAAGATGTTAATACTTTCCAGAACGCTTCAAAAGGATTTACATTGTTAAAGGCAATAAAAATTCCTGCAAGTACCATTGCCATTACAATTGCACAAAGAGTGATAAGCAATTCCTCTCGTTTGGAGATTTTCTTTTTCTTATCAAGTTTGATTTTAAACATTGTTCATCTCCTTTTGAATCTCTTCTTCACTATGACCGCTCATCATTAATCCAATTTCCTCTAGGGAGTGCTCTCCATTGTTAAAGATTCCTGTGAATTGTCCTTCAAACATAACACCGATTTTATCAGATAAACTAAAAAGCTCATCAAAATCTCCAGATATCAGGACAATAGCTTTACCTTCATTACGCAGTTTAAGGATTGATTGTCTTACAAATTGTGTTGCTCCAACATCCAACCCGCGAGTTGGATATACAAAGATGTATAGCGAACAATCTCTCTCCATCTCTCTTCCAATAATCAATTTCTGGAGATTACCTCCTGAAAGTAAAAGTGCCGGTAAATTAACTCCAGGTAGGAAGATATTGTATTTTTCAATAATTTTAGCTGCATATTTTTTCAATTTTTTATTATCTAACAGAATCCATTTTTTGTATTCTGGAAGTCTGTAAATCTTCATAATAATATTTTCCCAGACCGATTGACTGCCGGCAACTCCGACATTAATTCTGTCTCCAGGTACATAACTGATACCTTTGTCTATCCTGGAAACAGGAGATTCGTTAGATATATCCTGATTTTTAAAGAATATATTACCTCTGATTACATCCCTGTTACCTGTTAATGCATCAGCTAATTCTATCTGCCCATTACCTGTTACACCGGCAATTCCAAAGACCTCACCACCTGAGACAGAGAAACTGAGATTATTTACCGCAAGTACATTTTTGTTTGAATTAACAAAGAGGTTTTTTATTTTAATGATATCGGGAATTTTGGTAATTTCTTCTCTCTCAAAGGAGATATCGCTCTCTTTACCAACCATCATTTTGGCAAGTTCAAGGGCATTTGTGTCTTTTTTCTTAACCGTGGATACTTTAATACCCTTTCTCAGAACTGTTATTGTGTCAGCAACCTGGAAAACTTCAGACATCTTATGTGTGATAAAGATGATACCTTTACCAGTATTTGCAATGTTTTTTAATATCTGCATGAGATTATCTGCTTCCTGTTTTGTTAAAACAGTAGTAGGTTCATCAACAATAAGAACATCAACCTCTCTAACCAGCATTTTTAAGATCTCGACCTTTTGTCTGACTCCAATAGGCAAATCACCAACTATGGCATCCAAATCAACCTGAAAATCGTATTGATCCATATAGGTCTTAATCAGTTTTTTCTTTTCGGGTATATTCAAAATGAATTTATTACCTGGATATCCAAGAATCAGATTTTCCAAAACTGTTAGATTACCCACAAGGCTGAAACGTTGATGAACCATCCCTATTCCGATTTGAAGGGCTTTACCCGGGAATTCAAATGCAACCTTCTTTCCTTTGAAAAAGATATTACCATTATCAGGGAAATATACACCGGTTAACATATTCATCAGCGTTGTTTTACCAGCACCATTTTCTCCTAACAGGGCGTGAATTTCTCCGCGACTGAGAAGAAAATCAATATCGGTATTGACTTTGTTTCCAAAAAATGCTTTGGTTATATTTTGCATATGTACTAGTTGATTATTAATGTATTCAGACACATTGGTCTCCTTTGATATCTAAAAAAACAGAGACCAGCAAGGCTGATCTCTGTGATAATTCTTTCTACTCTTGAGTAGCTTCAGGTATTTTACCTTTAACTCCCTCAACAAACCATTGGATACTTAATTTTTCTTCATCGGTAAGTTTTTCACCTTCTTTAACACGCAATACACCATTGTTATCCTTAAGTGGACCTGCGAAAATCATGTCATTTTCAAGCATTTTTTCTTTTTCAGATTGTACAAGGTCACGAACCTCTTGAGGTACAATTTCATTATAAGGAGCTAGATCAACGATGCCTGTACTCATATCCCACCAGATTGGCTCATTAGTCCATGTTCCATCATAAACTTTTTGAGCTACGTCTTTGTAATAGACATCCCAGTGCCAAACTGGAGCAGTAAGATGTGCGTTAGGAGCAAACATGCTCATATCACTGTCATAACCGATAGAGTAGATACCAGCAGCTTCTGCGGCTTCTTGTGGACCTGCTGAATCAGCACCCTGAGTGATAATGTCACAACCATCTGCTATCATTGTGTTTGCTGCTTCTTTTTCATGAACTGGATCAAACCATGAATATGTCCATAAAACCTGTACTGTAATATCAGGATTTACACTTTTAGCACCTATAGTAAACGCATTGACTAAACGAACAACTTCCGGGATTGGGAATGGGGCAACATATCCAATCTTGTTAGTTGTTGTCATTTTACCAGCTACAATACCAGAAAGGTATTTAGCCTGGTACATTTTACCCATGTAGTTAGTGAAATTTTCTGATTTCTTATAACCGGTAGCATGGAGGAATACAGCGTCAGGATATTTTGCTGCAACTTCCATAGTGGGATCCATATAACCGAAAGAAGTTGTAAATACAATGTTACATCCTGATTCAACAAGTTCTGTTATAACTCTTGCTGCTTCTGCACCTTCTGGTACACTTTCTACATAAGTAGAGGGCTCCATAAATTCTAAAGTTTCCATCCCCTGACGGCCTTCATCGTGTGATTTTGTCCATCCTGCATCTCCTACAGGACCTACATAGACAAAACCAGCTTTCAGTTTCTTAGCTTCTTCTTTCTTAGTTGTACATCCAACTATTAAGGCAAGCATAAGAAAAAGTACTAAAATAAAATAAAATCTTCTCATTCCTTCTCCTGATTCAACGTTCTTTTTTCATGGATTATAAGCTATCTCTTGAGATAACTTTACTAAATTGTAGTATTACTACTCGAAATTAACAGTTTACTTATCATTTTTTCTACAAAATAATTTGAAGTGTATTTTGGGTTGGGGTGTTTTCTGATTGTAAGATAGTTACAATCTTTAACTCTATGCAAATAAACATAATAATCAACTTTATCTGAAAATATATTCATTCTAAACTCCCACAAGGTAAAATTTTTGAAAACCTGATCAATAATGTCAATAAGGAGTTTATTTTTTTATGGAAATAGTTTAAAACTGATTCAAGTTAACTATAGAATCCGAATTACTTAACCTATTCTGGCTTAAGATATTAGGATCTATCCGATTAGTATAATTAGGAAATGTGATTTTTATATTTTCTTAAATAGCTAAATGATTATTGAGATAATTAATTATTTCAATTGGAACATTCAACTTAGGTCGAAAAATGGCCGAGAGGGCAGGAATCGAACCTGCCGTAGACAGTTTTAGCTGCCCATTACTGGTTTTGAAGACCAGCCGAAACACCAGTTCCATCCTCTCTACATGTGAACAAGCAATTTTAATCCCTAAAATTTGTAAAGAATTTTAAAATTACTTCGACAATACTTGACTTATCCAACAAAAAGAAAAAATGTTAAACCAAAAGCAACGATAATGAAATTTCTTTAGTGTATATCACTAAGAGATAATTAATAAATTTATTGGGAAGGGGAAGATTTTGAAGAAGCATTTGATACTTGGAACAGCCGGACATGTTGATCATGGTAAAACATCACTTATTAGAGCTCTAACGGGTTATGATTGTGATACACATAAAGAGGAAAAATCTCGAGGAATAACCATAAATCTTGGGTTCACACATCTGGATATGCCTAATGGAGACAGTCTGGGTATTGTTGATGTTCCAGGCCATGCAGATTTTATTAAAACAACGGTTTCCGGCGCCAGTGGTTTGGATATGGTGGCGTTGATAATTGCAGCTGATGAAGGTATTATGCCACAGACAAGAGAACATCTGGCCATAATGGATTTGCTTGGTATTAGATATGGTTGCATTGTATTAACGAAAATTGACATGGTGGATGAAGAGATCCTGATGTTGGCTGAAGAAGAGGTACGTGAATTTGTTGACGGAACCTTCTTAGCAGATTCTCAACTTATAAAAGTTTCTTCAATCACCAACGAGGGAATCGAAGATCTTATTCATCATCTCCAATCACTAATTGATATAATACCGCAAAGAACAGCGGAAGGCTATTTCCGATTATATATTGATCGCATATTCTCACAACCGGGTTTTGGAACCATTGTTAATGGCTCTGTTTTATCTGGAGAACTTCATAAAAAAGATCCTCTTTATCTGTTGCCGGGGAATAAGGAGATAAAAATAAGACGATTTGAACGGCATGGGGGAGAGGTAGATGTTATCCGTGCTGGTGATAGAGCTTCTATGAATCTGGCTAACTTCAAAGTCAAGGAATTTGAACGTGGGATGATGCTTTCGGGGAAACAATTAGAATCAACAAAATTAGTTGATGTTAGAATAAGATTGTTTAAGGATTCTACAACCTTAAGTTTGTGGAATCAGGTTATTTTTATGATAGGCACGATAAGGATGATGGTGAGAGTTCATCTGCTAGACACAAACTACCTTGAGCCGGGTAATGAAGCGCTTGCTCAGATATATTTCCCAAAAGAGGTTGCGGTTCAGCTCAATGATAAATTTATTATCCGAAAATCATCGGGTGATAAGACACTTGGTGGTGGAGTTGTTGTTGATCCTTATCCTTTACATCATCGACGTAGACGATCAAAACATATAGATTTAGTGAAAGAGATGTCTTCGGGTAATCTGGTTGATTTGATTGTTGCTGAAGTGCGGAAGAGTGTGAATCCTATATCGTATAGACAGATAGCTGAACATTTAGCTGAAAAACCAGACGATCTCATTGATCCAATTTTCCAGGAATTAAGGGGGGATATCGTATTTATCCAACCTGAAAATGAGATTATCCTTATGGAGAAAAAAGCCAGAACCTCATATCAGAATAAGATATTAAACAGCCTGATACATTATCATAAAAAGAATTCTCTATTTGATACAGGAAGAAGCTTTAATGAACTGATGGGGATTTTTGGTGAGAACAGGGGTGATATAAATAAGATTACACTTCGAATGATACTCAAACAATTGGTTGAAGATGGGAAACTTAGGGTTGTAGGCAGTACCTGGGCTTTGGCTGATCACAATGTTACTATTAGTGATGAAACGAAAGCCAAGATAGATTTAATCGATATGTATATAAAGCAATCAGCCAAAGAATTTGTTGATCCTGATGATATCTGGTTGGATCTTAAAGATAAATTTCGCGATGAAAAAGAGGTTGATGTTCTGATTAAGTATTTGCTGAAAAAGGATGAAATCCTATTCATTAAGCAGATGTATATTAATGCCGAAATCTACAACAAGAGAAAGAAACAGCTGACTGATTATCTTTTGGAAAACGAAGAAACAGGACTGCAAGTATCGGTTTTCCGTGATATGATAAATAGTAACAGGAATACAGCAGTACTATACCTGGAACATTTTGATAGTGAAGGTGTTACCATAAGAAAGGAGAATCAGCGCTTTCTGACTCAACGTTATAAAAATTCAATTACATAACTGTGAAGTCATTTTAACAAAAGAAGTTGACAAAAAAAAATATTAACATTGATCATTGTTTTTAGAGAGCGGGACGACATAACAGAAATTAATTCATTAGTTTTGAAGATATAATTATTGATTGTTAATTATAGGTATAAATTAATGTAGAAATGTAAGTTAGTGGAGTGCCTACCCGGTCCGAACTCTTCCCTAACATGAAAGTTAACAGCTATTAATAATTCTGGAGGAATTAATGAGGTTTTTATTTACGGTTATGTTAATCCTATTTGTACTAGGCAGCTTAAATTGCTATGAAACAGATTTCAGTTTAAATCCATTTGACGGTTCCATTAATGACAGTCGTGGTTATGCGATGGGAAAGACTTCGCTATTGTCATCATCGGGAGCTAACTATTTGTTTAATAATCCTGCAAATTTGATTAAGGTAGAATCAAACAGCTTCAGGCTCAGTGGAAGGGGGATTATGGGGAATAATGAATATGAGAATTCCAGTACAGACTATGATTTCCCGCTACATTATCG